>NZ_BAAJYT010000426.1:0-2072 GCF_057541515.1 Acidovorax sp. KNOB132 | reverse complement strand
GCCGAAGCGGCGGTGGCCAGCGCCACCACCCCCAGCCAGCCCCATTGCGCCAGCGCCAGGCTGCCCAGCGCCGCGCCGGCCGACATGCCCACGAACATGCCGGTGAACAACAGCGCGTTCAGGCGGCTGCGGGCGGCGGGCTCGATGCCGTACACGATGGTCTGGTGCGCCACCAGCGTGGCCTGCACCCCCAAGTCGAACCCGATGGCGCTCGCCACGATCAGCCCCAGCTGGGCTTGCGGCGGCAGCCACTGGGCCAGGCCCATGGCGGCGAACGAGACCACGGCCAGTCCGGCGCCGAGCCGCGTCACCCGCTCCGGGCCGCTGCGGTCGGCGATGCGGCCGGCCAGCGGCGCAGCCAGGGCGCCCGCCGCGCCGGCCAGGCCGAAAGCGCCAGCGGCTGCGCTGCCCAGATGGAACGAGCCATGCAGCATCACGGCCAGGGTGGACCAGAAGGCGCTGAAGCCCACCGACAGCAATCCCTGTGCCCAGGCGGCGCGGCGCAGCGCGCCATGGCGGCGCCACAGCGCGGCCATCGAGCCGATCAACGCCCGGTACGGCAGCGGCGTGGTGGGCGCAAAACTGGGCAGGCCTTTCCAGGCAGCCATGCCGATCAGCGCGATCGACACGGCAGCGGCCACGTACACGGCGCGCCAGCCGAAGTGCTCGGCCACGAAACCGCTCACCACCCGCGACAGCAAAATGCCCAGCAGCAGCCCGGTCATCACCGTGCCCACCACCTTGCCGCGATGGGCCACCGGGGCCAGCGTGGCCGCGGCCGGCACCACGTCCTGGGCCAGCGTGGCAGACAGGCCGATGGCCAGGCTGGCAACGAGCAGCCAGCCGATGCCGGGAGCGAACCCGCTCATCAGCAACGCCAGGGCCAGCACGGCGCTTGGCCAAAATGATGCGGCGGCGGTCGTAGCGGTCGCCCAGCGGGGCCAGAAACAAGATGCCCAGCGCATAGCCCAGTTGCGTGAGCGTGGGCACCAGGCCCACGGCGCGCTCGCTGGCGTGGATGTCCGGGCCCAGCACGCCCAGCATGGGCTGGCTGTAGTAGAGCGAGGCCACGCTCAAGCCCGCGGCAGTGGCCAGCAGCAGCAACAGCGGCGCCGGCACGCCCGTGGAAGGACCACCCGTCTCAGCGGCTGCATGCAGGTTTTGAATGGAAGACATGGGGAAGACCCTTGAATGGAAGCGATGGGCCGGAGTTTGTGCGAACCGCCTCGCTCTGGGTAGTGGGCTCATGCGCACATCTGCTATACGCTTGGCGTATGAAGCAAGCCTCTGCCACGGCCTCCCTTGCCGGCGTCGATCGCATCGAACTCATGCAGACCTTCGTGCGGATCGTCGAAGCCGGCAACCTCTCCGCCGCCGCCCAGCAACTGGGTACCACCCAGCCCACGGTGAGCCGCAGGCTCCAGGCGCTGGAGCGGTCGCTGGGGCTCAGGCTGCTGCAGCGTTCCACCCATGTCATGAAGCTCACCGAAGACGGCGAGCGCTGCTTCGCGCATGCCAAGGCGCTGCTGGACGACTGGCGTGCGATGGAGGCCGACCTGCGGGGCGCGCACGACACACCGCGCGGCACGCTGCGTGTGCTGGTGCCCCATGCCTTCGGGCAGGAGCAGCTCATCGCCCCGTTGGCGGACTACCTGCGGCAGTATCCCGAGGTGTCGGTCGAATGGCTGCTGCACGACCGCCGGCCCGACTTCATCGCCGAGGGCATCGACTGCGCGGTGCAGGTCGGGGCGGTGGACGACCCCTCGGTGGTCGCCATCCACCTGGCCGAGGTGCCGCGCATCGTCGTCGCGGCGCCTCAGCTGCTGCCGGGCGGCGCCGTGCCCGAGCACGCGAGCGCGCTGCGCGACCTGCCCTGGCTGGCCCTGCTCACCTACTACCAGCGCGAGGTGTCCCTCACCCGCGTGCCGGACGGCGCGGTGGAGCGCTTCGCCATCCACCCGCGCATGGGCACCGACAGCCTCTATGCCCTGCGCAGCGCGGCGCTGGCGGGCCTGGGCGCGGCAGTGGCCTCCGCCTGGGCGGTGGAGGCCGACCTGCGCCGGGGCCGCCTG
>NZ_BAAJYT010000425.1:0-2087 GCF_057541515.1 Acidovorax sp. KNOB132 | reverse complement strand
TCCGGCGCGCAGGCCGTGCAGTCGCGCGGCAAGCCCGTGTGCTCCTGCCTGAACGTGACCGACGCCGCCATCACCGCCCACCTGGCGCAGTGCCACGGCACCGATGCCGACCGGCTCGCGCAGCTGCAGGGCGCGCTGCGCTGCGGCACCCAGTGCGGCTCGTGCGTGCCCGAGCTCAAGCGCATGGTGCGCGCCACGGGGCCGCTGGCCCCGGCCTCCCCGCAGGCCCCCGCCGCAGCCCTCTCCATATAACCAAAAGTTGGCAGAAGTGGGGGAGAATCCGGTCCCTTTCGATCCGCCAGAAAAACCCCACGCCATGGCCATCAGCCACTATCTCAAGGACCTCGGCCGCGGCGCGCGCGGCGCCCGCGCCATCGGCCGCGAGCAGGCCAATGACCTGTTCGGCCAGGTGCTGGACGGCCAGGTCACCGACCTGGAGATCGGCGCCTTCTGCATCGCCATGCGCATCAAGGGCGAGACCGCCGAGGAGATGTGCGGCTTTCTCGACGCCACCCACGCCCGCCTGGCCCGCCTGCCCGCCAGCGACCGGCCCGTGGTCGTGCTGCCCAGCTACAACGGCGCGCGCAAGCTACCCGTGCTCACCCCGCTGCTGGCGCTGCTGCTGGCGCGCGAGGGCCTGCCCGTGCTGCTGCACGGCATGCGCACCGAGGCGCGGCGCATTCTGGCATCGGATGTGCTCGACGCCCTAGGAATATCTGCCCTGAATGCTCCTGAAAAGATAGCAAACGGCACCGTGGCCCACATTCACACCGAAGCCCTGCACCCGGGCCTGGCCCGCCTGCTGGCCGCGCGCGAAGTGGTCGGCCTGCGCAACCCGGGCCACAGCGTGGTCAAGCTGATGAGCCCCTGCGCCGGGCCGTCGCTGGTCGTCACCGCCTACACCCACCCCGAGTACCAGGACATGCTGCACGCCACCTTCGCCACGCTGGGCATGAACGCCCTGCTCTCGCGCGGGTTGGAAGGCGAAGTGGCCGCCGACCCGCGACGAACGCCCCGTTACGACGCCTTCGTCGCCGGCGCGCACCATCTGTGGGAAGAGCAGCAGCCCGGCACGGCCAGCGAGGTGCCCGGCCTGCCCCAGGACATCGACGTGGACACCACCGCCCGCTACACGCGCCAGGTGCTCGACGGCGCGCTGCCGGTGCCCGCGCCGCTGTCCCGTCAGGTGGAACACATCTTGCGTCTGGCCGGGCAAATCCCTTTGGAGACAAACCCATGAATCGCCCATCCCCCCCCGCCTTCGAAGCGTTCCCCCCGGCCGCTGCACGCTGGTCGGCGCCGGCCCGGGCGATCCGGAACTGCTCACCATCAAGGCCCTCAAGGCCATCCAGGCCGCCACCGTGCTGCTGGTGGACGACCTGGTCAGCGACGAGATCGTGGCCATGGCCCCGCCCGGCGCGCGCATCGTCCATGTGGGCAAGCGCGGCGGCTGCAAGAGCACGCCCCAGGCCTTCATCGAAAAGCTCATGGTCATGGCCGTGAACGAAGGTGAGAACGTCGTGCGCCTGAAGGGCGGCGACCCGTTCATCTTCGGGCGCGGCGGCGAAGAGGTCGAGCACCTGCGCGCGGCCGGCATCGACGTGCAGGTGGTCAACGGCATCACCGCGGGCCTGGCCGGCATGACGCTGCTGGGCACGCCCCTCACCCACCGCGAGCACGCGCACGGCGTGGTGTTCGTCACCGGCCACGCCAAGCCCGGCGACGCCGGCACCGACTGGCGCCAGCTGGCCGCCACGGCGCGCGATGCACGCCTCACCCTGGTCATCTACATGGGCGTGAGCAGCGCCGCGCACATCCAGCAGGAGCTGCTCACCGGCCTGCCCGCCAGCACCCCCGTGGTCGTCATCCAGCACGTGAGCCTGCCCCAGCAGCGCCACGCGCTCACCACCCTGGGCGAGCTGCACGCCACCATCGAGCGCGAGCAGCTCGCCAGCCCCTCGGTCATCGTCGTGGGCGACGTGGTGAGCGGCGTGGCGGCAGCCGGCGCCCCTCGCGCGGCGCGCCCCGCCACCACCACTCCCGTCTCGCTGCGCAACGCCGTGGGCGGCTGACACGCCGGCAGCCCC
>NZ_BAAJYT010000424.1:0-2095 GCF_057541515.1 Acidovorax sp. KNOB132 | reverse complement strand
TGCCGCAGGACGGCCGCATCAGCCTGCGCCTGGGCACCCGCGCCATCGACGTGCGCGTGTCCACCCTGCCCAGCGCCCATGGCGAGCGCGCCGTGCTGCGCCTCCTGGACAAGAGCGAGAGCAAGCTGAGCCTGGAGGCCGTGGGCATGCAGGGCAACACCCTGCGCCGCTTCGACAGCCTGATCCACCAGCCGCACGGCATCATCCTGGTGACCGGGCCCACGGGCTCGGGCAAGACCACCACGCTGTATGCCGCGCTCGGCCGCCTGGACGCGGCCAGCAGCAACATCATGACGGTGGAAGACCCCATCGAATACGAGCTGCCGGGCGTGGGCCAGACGCAGGTGAACGCCAAGATCGACCTCACCTTCGCCAAGGCCCTGCGCGCCATCCTGCGCCAGGACCCGGACGTGATCATGATCGGCGAAATCCGCGATTTCGAGACCGCGCAGATCGCCATCCAGGCCTCCCTCACCGGCCACCTGGTGCTGGCCACGCTGCACACCAACGACGCCGCCAGCGCCGTCACGCGGCTGACCGACATGGGCGTGGAGCCCTTCCTGCTGTCCAGCTCGCTGCTCGGCGTGCTGGCCCAGCGCCTGGTGCGCAAGCTCGATCCGTCCGACCCCAGCGGCTACCGCGGCCGCACGGGCGTGTTCGAGATGCTGGTGGTGGACGACACGCTGCGCGCGCAGATCCACAACCAGTCTTCCGAGGCCGACCTGCGCGCCACGGCCCTGGCCGGCGGCATGACGCTGATGCGCGACGACGGCGAGCGCCTGGTGCGCGCCGGCATCACCAGCCCCGAGGAAGTGCTGCGCGTCACGCGGGACTGAGCGGGCAGGCACGCCAGAGAGCGGCCACGGCGCGAAGCATCGATCGCTATTATTTTAATAGCAAGATGCCCTAGTACTGATTGCGCTGGCGGCCTATTCGGCCCCAATCGCCATCGGCGGCCAGGGCAGGCTGGAGTCTGAAGGTGGCCGTGCCTGTCGCCGGGCCGCTCCGCTTCAGCGCCCCAGCCCGCGCTTGAGCTCCTTGAGCAGCAGCACCACCTGCTTGGAGGCGTGCTGGCAACCCTTGAACGCCTGCTGCGCCAGCGCCATGTCGCCCGCCTCGGCGTGCCGCACCAGGTCCGCCGCCTGCTGGTGGAAATGGCGGTGGCGCCGCGCCATCATGTCGAAGGCCGGAAAGTGGCCCAGCGCGATGCGCCCGTCCCCCTGCAGCCACTGGCCCAGTTCCGAGCAGCCATCGTCCTGGATCACCTCGGGCCGCAGCCGCTCGTCGCGCGCGCCCTGCAGCACCTGCTCCAGCCAAGGCAGCCAGCGCTCGTGGCTGGCGATGGCGGCGTCGATGTCGATCTCGGCCAGCAGCTTGGCGGCCTCCTCGCCCATCACCACCAGTTCGCTGGCGTTGCTGTCGGGCAGCGAGGTCCAGTCGTCTTCCACGGCCTTGCCATCCGCCCGCGGCGTGAACAAGCGGCTGAAAAATCCCATGGCTTCCTGGTCCTGGTGCGTGCCCCGCTCGGCCACGCCGCGGACTGCGGCGATGCAGGGGACAGGGACGGCGGCGCCGTCATAGCCTGGGATTATCGACGCTGGCTCAGCCATCGCCAAACTTGGCATTCGCGGCGCCCCGCACAGCGCGCCTAGCACCGAACCGATGGCCGCGGGCGAGCACAGGTTTGGCCGGCGCCCCACAATCGTCCGCATGACCTCTACGCAACGCCCCACGCAACGATTCCCCGCTCTTTCCATGCTCGATCTGGTGGCCGTTCGCGAAGGCGGCACGGTGGCCGAGGCCCTGCAGATCGCCGTGCGCACCGCCCAGCATGCCGAATCGCTGGGCTTTTCGCGCTACTGGCTGGCCGAACACCACAACATGCCCGGCATCGCCAGCTCGGCCACGGCCGTGCTGGTCGGCCACATCGCCGGCGCCACGCAGCGCATCCGCGTCGGCTCGGGCGGCATCATGCTGCCCAACCATGCGCCGCTGGTGGTGGCCGAGGCCTTCGGCACGCTGGCCGAGCTGTACCCCGGCCGCATCGACCTGGGCCTGGGCCGCGCGCCCGGCACCGACGGCCCCACCATGCGCG
>NZ_BAAJYT010000423.1:0-2113 GCF_057541515.1 Acidovorax sp. KNOB132 | reverse complement strand
CCCCGTGTCGCCGCTGTTCGCCGACGCGCAGCGCGGCGGGCCGGCGCGGCCCGGCGGGTGGGTGCTGGGGTATGCGAGCCTCACGGTGGAGCAGATCGAGCAGGGCATCCGGATCCTGGGGCGCATCGTGGCCGCCTGGGGCGCGGGGGCGCCCGCCCCGGTGCCACCGCATTGAGGGCCGGCCCGACAAGCGGAGGGTGCGGTTATCCTGCCCGCCGACCCCGCCCCGGCCCCATTCCCCTTTTCCGCACTGCATGCCCCCCCTGCACATTCTCTGGCGCGACGAGCACCTCGTCGCCGTGTACAAGCCCGCCGGCTGGCTGGTGCACCGCACGGGGCTGGACGCGGGCGAAACCCGCTTCGTCATGCAGGCGCTGCGCGACCAGCTTGGGCAGCACGTGTACCCGGTGCACCGGCTGGACAAGGGCACCTGCGGCGTGCTGGTGATGGCGCTGCACCCGGCCGCGGCGCGCACGCTGTCGCAGGCCTTCGAGCACCACGCGGTGCGCAAGCGCTATCTCGCCCTGGTGCGCGGCTGGATGCCCGATGCGGCCGAGGTGGACCACGCCCTGCGCCCCGACGACGCCCCGCCCGACGCGCCCGTGCAGGACGCCCACACCACGCTGCGCTGCCTGGCCCGGCTGGAACTGCCCGAGGCCGCCGACCCGCGCTTTCCCGGCACGCGGGCGTCGCTGGTGGAGGCCCTGCCCACCACCGGGCGGCGCCACCAGATCCGCCGCCACCTCAAGCACCTGGCGCACCCCATCCTGGGCGATGCCACGCATGGCAAGGGCCCGCTCAACCGCTGGTGGGCCGAACGCCTGGGCCGCCAGCGGCTGTGGCTGCACGCCTGGCACCTGGGCCTGGCGCACCCGGCCACAGGCGAATGGCTGGCCCTGGACAGTGGGTTGCCCGACCCTTGGGCGGCAGCCCCCTCGGCCGCCGCCACGGGTCCGGACACCGCCGGCGATGCGATCGACTGGCAGCAGCGCGTGTTCGCCCTGCCCTGGCGATCTGCCGGATGATCGCCCGGTGCCACCGGCCGCGTCCTACCTGATGTGTCGCCCATGGCCGCTGGAAGGGGTGCGGTTCGGCGCCGACATTGGTCGGCGGTGACGCGCGCCGCGCCCCCCCTTTCATTTTTCTCATGAGGTATTTCCGGATGACCCAGACCCGCCCCCTTTCCCTCCTCCTGCACGGGGCCCGTCGATGATGGGCTGGTGGGACCAGATCGCCACCACCGTGGCCGCCGAATTCTCCGACCTCACCGACCTGGGCCAGGCCACGCGCATCGTGGTGCGCCTGGGCATCGCGGGCCTGCTGGGCGGCCTGCTGGGCTGGGAGCGTGAGAACAAGGGCAAGGCGGCCGGCGTGCGAACCCACATGCTGGTGTCGATGGGCGCGGCGATGTTCGTGCTCGTGGCGCAGCAGGCCGGCATCAGCGCGGGGGACAACAGCCGCGTGCTGCAGGGCATCGTGGCCGGCGTGGGCTTCCTGGGCGCGGGCACCATCCTCAAGGGCGACGGCGAGAGCCAGGTCAAGGGCCTGACGACGGCTGCCGGCATCTGGCTCACCGCCGCCATCGGCGTGGCGGCCGGCCTGGGTCTGGAGGCCACGGCGGTGCTCAGCACGCTGCTGGCGCTGGCGATCTTCAGCGCCGTGCCGCTGGTCCAGCGCCTGACCGAACGCGACAGCCACCCGGACACCAAGTAGCGGCCTTCGGCGTGTACCATCGCGCCACGGTCCCATCCGGCGACCCGCAACGGAGCACTCCATGGCCAAAGGCGAACAGCGCAGCAACAAGATGGCGAAGAAACCCAAGAAGGACACTTCGCCCCCCAAGGAAGGAAGCGGTTCCGACCGCCCCATGGCCCCCATCACCGCGGTGATGCCGCGCGGCAAACTGAAGAACAAGTAACGGCAACGGGCCACGGCCCCACCGGAGCCGGGCCCTGCCGCCCGGCCCACCCTCAGCGGCCTGCCCTGGTTTCACAGCGCAGGCCGCTGTTTTTTTCTTCTTGGGCGCGGGCCAGATCCACTGCGGCATGGCGGGCGCCCCGTGCGGCGGCCGCCGCAACGGCAGCCGCCGCGGCCGCGCGCCTGAATGCGCCCG
>NZ_BAAJYT010000422.1:0-2119 GCF_057541515.1 Acidovorax sp. KNOB132 | reverse complement strand
GCTGCTGCTGGACGAGCCCACGAACCACCTCGATGCGCGGGCCGTGGCGGCGCTGCAGTCCGCGCTGGCGTCGTTCACCGGCGCGCTGCTGGTGGTGTCGCACGACCGGCACTTTCTGCAGGCGATTGCGCCGCAGGTGGTGTGGGCGTGGGAGGAGGGCGGCTGGAATCTGGATGCGGCGCCGGCGGTCGCGCTGGCGTAACGCGGCCCACGGCCAAGAGCGGAGCGCGGCCTTCAGCGGCCGCAGAGAGGGCGGAGGGCGCAGGCCCCGGCTGGCCTTGTGTCAGGACGCCAGGACCGCGTTCTTCCAGGCCGCGGCCGCCGCCGTGGCGTCGCCGCGCTGCTCGGCCAGTTCGGCCAGGTGGCGCCACGCGCTGCAGCGCAGGCTGGCATCGCCCAATTGCCCCGTGGACTGGGTGAACAGTTGCTGCGCCTTGCCCCACAGCTGGCGCCGCAGGCAGGCCATGGCGGCCAGGTACTGCAGGCGCGCATCGCGGGGGTTGGCCTGCTGGGCCGATTCGATCCGGGCGAGCCAGGCGGCGTCGAGCGCGTCCAGGTTGTTTTCCAGGGCGCGCACCAGCTTGAGCGCCTGGTGGTCCGGAATGGCGTGCGGCAGTTCCACCATGCGTTCCCACACGGGCAGCAGCCACTGGCGCACCTGGCCGGCGTCGCCGCCCAGGGTGCTCAGGCGCTGCGCCGCATGGATGGCCAGTTCGGGCATGGCGCGTTCAGCGGGCTCCAGCGACATCCAGACCTGTTGCAGCTGGGCCGGGTCATGCGCGCCGTTCAGCAGCTCCATGGCCAGGCCGCGCACGATGCTCTGCGCCGCGGCGGGCGAAAACGCCCGGTGCTTGCCCAGCAGCCGCGCGGTCTCCAGGGCTTCCTGCGTTTGATGGGCCAGGCGCGTGGCCTTCAGGCGCGCGCGCAGCGCCAGCGTGCGCCGGGCCGCGCCCTGGGGCAGGGCGGCCAGGCGTTCGAGCGCGGCGTTGGCATCGCGCTCGTCCAGCGACCAGCGGGCCGCGCGCAGGTGCGCGCCTTCGCGCAGCTCCAGCTCGGTGACCGGCGCGCGGTCGGGAATGTTGTTGAGCGCGTTCTGCAAATGCGCCTCGCGCGTGGCGCGGTCCTGCAGGGCGTGCGAGCTTTCGGCGGCCACCAGATGGGCCAGCGTGCGCAATTGGCGGCCGTGCGGCACGGCCTCGCCCGAGGCCTCCAGCGCGCTCTCTTGAGCGAGGGCGGCGGTCGCGGCCTTGCGCGAGCGGATGAAGCGCCCGGCCAGCAGCTGCGACAGCGCATCGAGCAGCGCCGCGTGCATGGAGCGCTCCTTTTGCTGGGCGCGCCAGCGCCGCGCCTGGCGGGGCAGCTCCAGCAGTGCGGCCAGGGCGCGCAGCGCCGCATACAGCGTGGCGAAGCCACCGACCAGCAGCAGCAGGACGAGGTTGAGCGACAGATCGACGCGGTAGGGCGGCCAGAACAGGGTCACCGTGCCCTGGTTGTTGCCCGCGAACAGCGCGGCCGCGACGGCCACGCCAAAAAGTGCCAGAAACCAGAGTGCGGCGCGCATGGGTGGGCGGTCCTCCGGCGGCTCAGCGGCCCGCCGCGGCCGTGGCCAGGGCGGACAGGGTTTCGTCCAGCGGCGGCAGCTCGGCCGTGCGGATGTGCGACTGGGCCTGCTGCAGCACCGTGGCGGCCATCTGCGTGCGGCGCGACGCGGGGTCGAAGTAGCGGTTGAGCGCGGCGCTGGCGGCGGCCAGGTCGGCGCGGGCCGAGTCGAGCTGGCGGGCCAGCACGCCCAGGCGGGCGTTCATGAGCTTGAGCTTCAGGTTCTCGCGCAGGAAGAATGCCTGGTCGGGCGACACCAAAATGGCCTCGGGCCGGTCGATGCGGCTCACGCGCAGCAGGCCGCGGGCCTCGTCGCGCACGACCTCCCACGCGCGCTGCAGCGCGGACTGCCACCAGGGGCTGGGTGCGGCGGGCGACGCGGCGGCGTCGCCCGCGGACACCTGGGCATTCATGCGGCGCGTGGCCGCGGCCTGGGCGACGGCGTTCTGCAGGGGCAGCTCGTCCACTTGCCGCACCAGATCGTCGAGCCGCGCGAGCCAGGCCGGCGGTGTCGGTCACC
>NZ_BAAJYT010000421.1:0-2122 GCF_057541515.1 Acidovorax sp. KNOB132 | reverse complement strand
GTCTGGAAGGCGATGCCGTCAATCACCGCGACGATGTCCGCGATGCGGCGCGAGCTGCCCGCGATCTCCTGCATCGTCGCCACCACCTCGCCGACCGCCGCGCCGCCGCGCTGGGCCACCGCCATGCTGCTGGCGGCCAGCTGGTTGGCCTGGCGCGCGCTGTCGGCGTTCTGCTTCACGGTGGACGACAGCTGCTCCATGCTGGCGGCGGTTTCCTCCAGCGACGCGGCCTGCTGCTCGGTGCGCCCGCTCAGGTCGCCGTTGCCCAGCGCGATCTCGCGCGAGCCGGTGTGGATCTCCTCCACGCCCTGGCGCACCTGCGTGACCATGCGCGCCAGGCCCTCCTGCATGGTGCGCGCGGCGCCCATCAGGCGGCCGATCTCGTTGGACGAGCGCACCTCGATGCGCGTGGTGAGGTCGCCCTGGGCGACCTTTTCCAGCAGCGCGCCGGCGTCGTCCAGCGGCGCCAGCACGTTGCGGCGGATGAACACCCAGCACAGGACCGCCAGCACCACGCCCACCACCACCAGCACGCCGGCCGCGATCTCGGCGATCTGCAGCAGCCGCACCGACTGCGCCTGCAGGGCATTGCCGCGCTGGCCTTCGGCATCGAAGAGCTGCTTCATCAGCCCCTCCATGTCCGCCAGCAGCTTGTTGCGCTGGGCGACGATCTCCTTGCCGCTGTATTCGGCCTCGTTGCCGCCGGCCAGGCCCACGGCGCCGCGCTGCACCAGGGCGGCGTAGGCGTCGAAGGCGGTGATCATCGCCGTGGCGAGCTGGCGCTCCTGCGCCCAGTCGGCGGGCAGGCCCTGCGCCACGGACTGCAGGATGGGGCGCGCCTCCTGCATGGATTTCTCGGCGCGCGTGGTCTGCGACCGCACGCTGTCGGGCGGGTCGCCGCGCAGCACGTTGCGGTGGCCCACGGCCAGGGCGACGCGGTTGTCCCACATGCGGATCTCGGCCTGCTTGAGCGCGAGCATGTCGCGGGTCGTGCGGTCCTGCACTTCGCCGGCCATCACGCCGGCGCGGGTGCCCACCCAGCCCACCCCCACCGAGACCAGCAGTGCGCCGGTGAAGAACAGCAGCACCAGCAGCAGCGCCACCCGGATGGAAAGATTCCTGAACATGCCAACCCCTTGATCGAACCGGTCCACGGCGGACCACAACCCCACCCCGTTTGCAACAAAAAGTTTGCCAGAAAAAGCCGACAAAACATGTCGGCTACCCGGTTGATTTCGACCGGTGTGTCGGCTCGGCCACGCCCGCCGCCCACGGCGGTCCCGGGGTTTAAAACAAACGTTTGATTTATCGTGGTCTAATCCGCCGCGATGTCTCCCCCCCACCCTCCCGCCGCCCCGGCCGACGCCGCCGCCGGCACCCCCACGGCCCGCCTGCGGCTGCTGCATGCGGCGCTTCGGCTGTTCGCCGAGCACGGCTACGCCAAGACGTCGATCCGCGCCATCGCGCAGGCCGCCCAGGCCAACGTGGCGGCCGTGAGCTACTACTTCGGCGACAAGGCAGCGCTGTATGCCGCGCTGTTTTCCGAACCGTTCGGCGACATGCCCTCGCTGGTGGCGGACTTCACCCGCGACGGGCTCGACCTGCGCGAGGCGATGCAGCGCTACTTCCGCGGGGTGCTGGCCCCGCTGCAGCACGGCGAGATGGCGCGCCAGTTCATGCGGCTGCACATCCGCGAGATGCTGGAGCCCACCAGCCAGTGGGAAAAGGAACTGGAGCAGGACGTGCGCCAGCCCCACGACGCCATGGTGCGGCTGCTGGGCCGGCACCTGGGCGTGGCCGGCCCCGACGACGACCTGCACCGGCTGGTGCTGGCCATCACCGGCCTGGCCTTCCAGATCTGGTGCCAGCAGGAGGTGCTGGCCGCGATGGAGCCGCAACTGCTGGCCACCCCCGAAGCCGTGGACGCCTGGACCGGCCGGCTCACCGAATACGCGCTCGCCATGGTGGCGGCCGAGCAGGCGCTGCGCGCGCCGGCCGCGCCCCCCCGCTAGCGCCATGCCTTTTTCTGGTTGCCCATGAAAACACCCCCAACCCACCGCCCCCCCCGCGCCCTGCTGGCCCTCGCCCTGCCCCTGTGGCTGGCCGCCTGCGCCGTTCCCAG
>NZ_BAAJYT010000420.1:0-2137 GCF_057541515.1 Acidovorax sp. KNOB132 | reverse complement strand
GCCGCGTGCCTGGCCGGCGTGGGGGTGGCGGGGCTCAACGCCCTGGCGATGGTGCACGACGCCCGGCTGGTGCGGGGTGCGCCGGCTCCGGCCGCTCCGCCGGCCTGACGCCTTCGGGCGGCGATTCTTGCACCGCAGCAATTCGGGAACGGGTCCGACACGGCGGCCCTGGCGCCTGCCATGTAATGGGTTTCAGCTGCGCGGGTTCCGTGCAGCCCCCGCAACCCCGAGGAGGACCATCCCATGAAGCAACACGCCACCATCCGCGGAGAAGTCACGTACCGCGAAGGCGACGGCATGCCGATCGCCATTCCCGAGGGCCCGGTCGAACTCGCCCACGCCCCCGACAGCGTGACACTGAGCTGGACGGCGGACAACGACGCCGCCGGCCTGGCCGCCATGCCGCGCGACCAGTACGAGCTCTACGTGCAGGACGGCAAGATCCTGCCCAAGGGCGGCCAGGCGGAGCAGGAAGACCACGTAGCCCCGGCCAGCGCCTGACCTCCCCCGCCATTTCATGACCCAACCGCTGCAGCGGCGGCCGCCCCCGCCGCCGCTGCACGCCATTCTCAACTTCAGACTCAGGGCACGGGGCGGGTGAGGTACACCGCCTCGCGGCCCACGATGGGCGCGCGCGTGGGCATCATCACCGTGCAGCCGTCGCACAGCGCGCGGATCTCCTGCGCGCCGTCGGTGGCGATCAGCTCGCCCTCGGCAAACACTTCGAACCCCACCAGCGGCCGCGTGAAGCGGAACTCCGGCGTCGTCACCATGCAGGTTTGGAGCAGCTCGTAGCGGCGCTGCGGACCGGGCGCAGGGCGCTCGCGTTCGATCAGCCCGAAGTACCCCAGAAAATCCAGCGCCGCCGTGGTGGCCACCTCGCCCGCCGAGCGCAAAAAGTGCTGCCCGCACTCCACCACCAGCCCCGTGCCCGCACCGCCCGCCTCGCCCAGGCGGCCGTGCTGGATCAGCGGCGTGCCCGACCCCAGCCCGCTGGGCATGAGCAGGTGCACGCCCGGCCGGCCGATGGCGCAGGCCACTTCGGTATTGCGCGAATAGGCGGGGTACACCCAGAACGGCTCGACGTCCTGGCTGGTGGAGTGGATGTCCAGCACGTGGTCGCCGCGGCCACCACGGGGCGCAGCTCGCGCGCGCGGCGCATCTCGATGCTGTCCAGGCTGCCGTCCAGCTCGGCCGCCGACCACACGCGATTGAGGTTGTGGTCGATCTGGCGGCTGTCGAACGGCCGGCTCTCGTCGAATGACTCGTAGGCCTGCACGTTGGCGAAGCTGATGGTGAGCGTGCCCTTCAACGGGCGCACGCCGCTGTCCAGCAGGTGCGTGGCGGCCACCATGCCGCAGATCTCGTTGCCATGCGTGAGCGCATTGATGAGCACGTGCGGCCCGGGCTGGCCGGAGGCGAAACGGTGCACATAGGGGATGCCGGTGTTGCCCTCGCGGTAGGCGGACAGATCGCGGGGGCAGGACTTCGAACAGGGGCGGGGTGAGGGTCATCGCGGTGCGGCGGAGGGCGCCATCGGCTGCGGCGGCCCGTCCGGGGTGAAGGTGGTGGGGAAGCCGGCCATCGTAGCCGCACCGCGCGGCCTTTGCAGGGCCCGGCGCGGTCCCCGTCACGCCATGCCGGACACCGGAATGGCGCTCTTGTACGATCGCCGGCACCGGCCCCCGCCCTTGGGAGCGGTCCGCGCAACCCACCCCCCTGTCCATGACCCCGCCCTCCATCACGTGGCTCCCGCTCGCGCAAGCACATGCGCGTTGGCCCGGCGGCTGGCGCGAGGCATTGACCAGGGCGCACGGCACGGCCCCGCCGCTCGCGGACGCCAGCCGGGTGTGCTGCTTGGAGGGCCCTCTGTCGCTGCCCGAACTGGCCTGGGATGGGACAGCGCCCTGGCCGCCCGGCACGTGGGCGGATGCCTTTGCCCTGCCTGCCGGCGCCCCCGCGCCCCGCGCTGCTGCTGGTGCACGGCGACCTGCACGTGGCGGGCGCGTCACCGCCCCCCCGCACCGGGCATGGCCGCCCCCGGCCTGGTGGTGTGCGGTGATGCGCACTGGGGGCATGCGGTGTTGGAAAACATGCCGGTGGTCATCACCGGCGCCTGCAGGTGGACGGGCTGCTG
>NZ_BAAJYT010000419.1:0-2145 GCF_057541515.1 Acidovorax sp. KNOB132 | reverse complement strand
CACCGCGACCGGCGAGCCCCCCACGCTACTGGCGCGCCCTCGCGCGGGTGCGCCGAGCGGCCCAGGCCCTGGCGGGCGATGGTGCCCGCCCCTGGCCGCCATCGCGGCGGACCATGGCTACGCCGACCAGGCGCATTTCGGCCGCGAATGCCGGCACTGGCTGGGACAGACGCCCGCCCGGCTGAGGGCATCGAAGGACCTGCTGGCTTCCGTGCAGTCCAGCGGCTACGGCTGAACGCTGCCTTGCCATCGGCCACATCGAACCAGCCGCGTGGAACGGCGCAGCGCCGCCCAAGCGCCGCTCCCCCGTCAGTTGCCCGCGCCCATCGGCGTGCACAGCTCCACCAGAAAGCCGTTGCAGTCGTGCACATAGGCCACCGTCTGGCCCCAGGGCATGGACTCTGGGGCCTGCACCAGGGTGGCGCCAGCCTGGATCGCGCGGTCCACGGCTGCGGCGACATCGGCCGTGGTGAAAGCGATCTCACACTGGGGCGCGCCCGCCACCGCCCGCTGCGGGTTCTTGCCCAGCTGGGCCATCAGCTGGAGCGACGAGAACGCCAGCGCGGTGGCGCCGGTGTCCATCTCGCCGAAGTCCCCCGCCTCGTGCACGAAGCGGCGCGAAAGACCGAACGCGGCCTCGTAGAAAGCGACGGTGCCGGGCACGTCCTCGACGTAAAGAATGGTGTAGCCGAACTGCATGGGGTCTCCTTCAGCAAAAGACAGGGTGGATCGAACGTGCCCGCAGCATAGGCGGCCTTTCCGCGCGGTCTGGAAGAAATCCGACATGGGCCGTTGTCCCGGCCGGCGCACCCGGTCCGGCCATCGGACTGCGCAACGGCACCCCCCGCGGCCTACACTGGCAGGCCCGGTGGCGCCGCGGGCAAGCCTTTTGCATGCCGGCCTGCACCGCTTCCGCCAGCCCCCTCACACCCTTGCCCGGCCCCACACACCATGCTCGACCTGCTCATCCACAACGCCACCCTGCCCGATGGCCGCACGAACGTTTCCGTGGCCGTGCAGGACGGGCGCATTGCCGAAGTGACCGAGGGCCTGCAGGCCCCGGCGCACGAGACCGTCGATGCGGGCGGCCTGCTGCTGAGCCCGCCGTTCGTCGATGCGCACTTCCACATGGACTCGACCTTGAGCTACGGCCAGCCCCGCGTGAACGAGAGCGGCACGCTGCTGGAGGGCATCGCGCTGTGGGGCGAACTGAAGCCCCAGCTGACGCACGAGGCCATCGTGGAGCGGGCGATGCACTACTGCGACTGGGCCGTGGCGCGCGGCCTGCTGGCCATCCGCTCGCACGTGGACACCAGCGACCCGCGGCTGCTGCCCGTGCACGCGCTGCTGGACGTGAAGCGCCGCGTGGCGCCCTACCTCGACCTGCAGCTGGTCGCCTTCCCGCAGGACGGCGTGCTGCGCGCCGCGGGCGGCCTGGACAACCTCCAGCGCGCGCTGGACCTGGGCGTGGACGTGGTGGGCGGCATTCCCCATTTCGAACGCACCATGGCGCAGGGAGCGGAAAGCGTGCGCATCCTGTGCGAGCTGGCCGCCGATCGGGGCAAGCGGGTGGACATGCACTGCGACGAGACCGACGACCCGCTCTCGCGCCACGTCGAAACGCTGGCTTTCGAAACCCAGCGCCTGGGCCTGCACGGCCGGGTGACGGGCTCGCACCTCACCTCCATGCACAGCATGGACAACTACTACGTGAGCAAGCTCATCCCCCTGATGGCCGAGGCGCAGCTGGGGGTGGTGGCCAACCCGCTCATCAACATCACCCTCCAGGGCCGCCACGACACCTACCCCAAGCGCCGCGGCATGACCCGCGTGCCCGAGTTGATGGCCGCGGGCCTGACGGTGGCCTTCGGCCACGATTGCGTGATGGACCCGTGGTACGGGGGCGGCAGCGGCGACATGCTGGAGGCCGCCCACATGGGCCTGCACGTGGGGCAGATGACCGGCCAGCAAGCCATGCGCCAGTGCTTCGAGGCAGTGACCACGAACCCGGCCCTGCTGCTGGGCCTGGAGGGCTATGGCCTGCAGGCCGGCTGCCATGCCGACTTCGTGCTGCTGCATGCGCGCGATCCGGCCGAGGCGATCCGGCTGCGCGCCACGCGCCTGGGGGGTGTGGCGGCGAGGCCG
>NZ_BAAJYT010000418.1:0-2160 GCF_057541515.1 Acidovorax sp. KNOB132 | reverse complement strand
GCCCTAGAAAATCATGCGGTGACAGCTATAAAAATAATAGCAGTTGACTTCAGGTCACCGGCAGGAGCGCGGGCGCGGCCGTGCGCGGCATGCCGGTGAAGGCGAAGTCCACTTCCGGCGCCAGCCCGCTCACGATGCGGGCGATGGAGCGGCCCGAGCCGCAGGCGTGCGTCCAGCCCAGCGTGCCGTGCCCTGTGTTGAGGAACAGGTTGCCGATCTTCGTCTTGCCGATCAGCGGCACGTTGCTGGGCGTGGCGGGGCGCAGCCCGGTCCAGAACTGGGCCTGGCGCGTGTCGCCCGCGCCGGGAAAGAGTTCTTCCACGCGGCGCACGATGGCTTCGCAGCGCACGGGGTTCAAGTCGCGCTGGTAGCCGTTGAGTTCCGCCGTGCCGGCGATGCGCAGGCGGTCGCCGCGCTCGCTGGTGTAGCGCGAGAAGACGAGCTTGAATTCATCGTCCGTCAGGCTCACCTCGTAGGCCGCCGAGGCATCGCGCACGGGCATCGTGACCGAATAGCCCTTGGCCGGGTAGATGGGTAGGCGCAGGCCCAGTGGCTCGGCCAGCAGCGGGCTGAACGAGCCCATGGCCAGCACGTAGGCATCGCCCCGCACGCGTTCGAAGCGGCCTTCCGCGTTGGTGATCTCGGCATGGTCGATGGCGCCGCCTGCCGTGCGCAGCGCCGTGATGTGGCAGCCGGTACGGAACTGCACGCCCGCCGCCTGCGCCAGCCGGGCCAGCTCGCGCGTGAAGGTGTTGGCGTCGCCCGATTCGTCCTCGGCCGTGTAGGTGGCGCCGGCCAGTTGCGGGCGGATGTGGGCGAGCGCGGGCTCCAGCCGCACGGCCTCGTCGGCGCTGACCACGCGGCGCTCGCAGCCCAGGGCGCGCATCTGCTCGGCGGGAGCGAGCGCGGCATCGAACTCCCGGGCGCTCGTGTAGAAGTGCAGGATGCCCTGCGTGCGCTGGTCGTACTGGATACCCGTATCGCGGCGCAGCTGCTGCAGCGTGTCGCGGCTGTAGGTGCCCAGGCGCACGATCTGCTCGATGTTGTGCCGCGTGCGGGCCGGCGTGCATTCGCGCAGGAACTGCAGGCCCCACAGCCACTGGCGCATGTCGGCGCGCAGGCGAAAGAGCAGGGGGGCGTCTTCGCGGCCCAGCCATTTCAGCACCTTGAGCGGCGCGCCGGGGTTGGCCCAGGGCTCGGCATGGCTCACCGAGATCTGCCCGCCGTTGGCGAAGCTGGTTTCCGCACCGGGCATGCCCTGGCGGTCGATGACGGTCACTTCGTGGCCGAGTTGCTGCAGGAAATAGGCGGAGGTGGTGCCGAGCAGGCCGGCACCGAGAACGATCACGCGCATGATTCACAAGCCTTTTGGAAGGTTTGCGCAAGCAGATCGCCGGCGTGGTGCTATTGACTCGATAGCGTGCAGCCGACGGCGATCTGCCGTGCTGCCGCTCCCCCTGTCCTTGGTACCTGAGAGATTCACCCTGCGCCAACACGGCGAGGGGCTTGCTCCTTCGGTGCGCCATGGCATGCATGGCGGCTCTCCAGACGGCTTTGATGGTGGTGCAGTACGGGACCTGAGCGTGTATGGGAGTTTGCGCCTTCGGTGGAGCGGCCCGGGGGCCGTTCGCTCTCCTGCGGGGTGCATCGTAGCAGCGAAGCCGCGCGGCGCAAACCCCGTGCGAGGCGAAGGGGGCGGGCCGTGCGGTCAGTCGATGCGGATCCGGGCGTCCTTCACCACCTGGGCCCACTTGGCGCGGTCGGTGTGGACGGTCTGGCGGAACTGCGCGGGCGTCTCGATGCGCACGGCGTTGCCCTGCGATTCGAAGCGCTCGCGCACCTCGGGCTGCTCCAGCACCTGGCGCAGGGCGGTGTTGAGTTTCTGCACCACGGCGGCGTCCGTTCCCTTGGGCGCGAAGAGGCCGAACCAGATCGAGCTGTCGAAGCCCTGCGTGCCCGGCAGGCCGCTGGAGGCGATGGTGGGCACCTCCTTGACGGCGGCCACGGGCTTGGCGGTGGTCACGCCCAGCAGGCGCACCTTGCCGGCCTTGTAGTGCGGCAACACGGTCTGCACCTGGTTCATGATGCAGCAGGTCTCGCCGCGCACCACCGACGTGATGGCTTCGGGGCCGCCCTTGTAGGGCACGTGCACCATGTCCA
>NZ_BAAJYT010000417.1:0-2163 GCF_057541515.1 Acidovorax sp. KNOB132 | reverse complement strand
CAAGCGACCAGGACGCCGCCGAATCCCAGAAGAACAAGAACTGGGATCCGAATTCGCCGCTGTACGGCAAGAACCCGGCGCGCCCGCCCGTGCCCGCCAGCTCGACGCCCGCGGTGGCCGGTGTCGCACCGGCCCCTGCGAGCAACGCTTCGGTGCCCGCCGCCGTGGCCGCCGCTTCGGCGCCTCGGGGTGCCGCCAGCAAGCCGGCCGCCTCGTCCGATCCGCTGGGCGATCTGGCCAAGGCCCGTGCCGCCAGCGCGCCCGGCGGCGCCGAGCCGTTTGATTACTTCGTGCAGGCCGGTGCCTTCCGCACCCAGGGCGACGCGGATGCGCAGCGCGCCAAGCTGGCCATGCTGGGCTGGGAGGCCCGGGTGAGCGAGCGCGAGCAGAGCGGCCGGACCGTCTTTCGCGTGCGCGTCGGCCCCTTCACCAAGCGCGACGATGCCGAAATGCTCAAGGACAAGCTCGATGGCGCGGGCGTCGAATCCGCGCTGGTGCGCGTGCAGCGCTGAACTTTTCCCGCAGGCTGCCGCTCACAACCCTCTGACCGAACAAGGAGTGTCTTTTTCATGAAACGCCGCGAGTTTTCCCTGTCCACCGCCACGGCCGTGGCCGCTTCCGCCCTGACGCTGCCCCTGGCGACGCCCGCCATGGCCCAGGCCCGCCAATTCAAGGAAGGCAAGGACTACGTCAAGCTCGCCAAGCCCGTGGCCAGCGACGTGCCCGCCGGCAAGGTCGAGGTCATCGAGTTCTTCTGGTACAGCTGCCCCCACTGCAACGCCTTCGAGCCCACGCTGGAAGCCTGGATCAAGGCGGCGCCCAAGGACCTCGTCATCCGCCGCATGCCCGTGGCGTTCAACTCCAGCTTCGCACCGCAGCAAAAGCTGTACTTCGCCCTGGAAAGCATGGGCAAGGTCGGTGATCTGCACGCCAAGGTGTTTCGCGCCGTGCACGTGGAAAAGCAGGCCCTCAACAAGGACGACCTGATCTTCGAATGGGTCGGCAAGCAGGGCGTGGACGTGGCCAAGTTCAAGGAGGCTTACAACTCCTTCTCCGTGTCCAACCAGCTGCGCAAGGCCGCCCAGCTGCAGGAAGCCTACGGCGTGGAAGGCGTGCCCTCGATGGGCGTGGCCGGCCGCTACTACACCGATGGCACCATGGCCGGCAACATGCAGGGCGTGCTGCAAGTGGTGGAG
Organism: Acidovorax sp. KNOB132; assembly: GCF_057541515.1. Classification (NCBI taxonomy): domain Bacteria; kingdom Pseudomonadati; phylum Pseudomonadota; class Betaproteobacteria; order Burkholderiales; family Comamonadaceae; genus Acidovorax; species Acidovorax sp. KNOB132. The sequence goes on along the minus strand of NZ_BAAJYT010000417.1, from coordinate 967 downwards.
TACCTCGCTTCCACCGCCGCCAAGGGCGGTTGAGTTCCCCGCTCCGTGCGATGCAAGCCCGCGTTTGCGGGCTTTTTCTTTGCTGCTCCCGGATCGCGCCAAGGGGTGGCTACAATCTTTGCAAGATTCGTGCCCTATGAGAAAACGCCTCCTACCGATCCTCCTGCTTGCCGCCCTGGCTTTCGCCATGGGGGGCGCCCGCGCCGAAAAGGCCGACCGCAACAAGCCCATGAACATCGAGGCCGATGCACTGCGCCACGATGAGCTCAAGCAAACCAGCGTCTTCACCGGCCGCGTGGTGGTCACCAAGGGCACCATCCTGCTGCGCGGCGCGCGGCTGGACGTCCGGCAGGACCCCGATGGCTTCCAGTACGGCACCATGACGGCCGAGGCCGGCAAGCGGGCCTTCTTCCGGCAAAAGCGCGATACGGCGCCCGGCATGCCCGACGAGTTCGTCGAGGGCGAGGGCGAGGTCATCGAGTACGACGGCCGGGCCGATCTGGTGCGGCTCATCCGCCGCTCGGAACTGCGCCGTTACCGCGAATCCACCCTCACCGACGAGATGGCCGGTGCCCTCATCGTCTACAACAACCTGACCGACGTGTTCACCGTCGATGGCCAGAAGGCCGCCCCCGCCGGCAGCAACACCGCGGCCACGCCCGGAGGCCGCGTGCGCGCGGTGCTCTCGCCCAAGGAGACTCCGGCCAAGGCCGGGGCGCCCGCTGCGGCCCCCACCTCGCCGGCCCCCCGCGCTGCGGCCCAGCGGCGAACTGGGCGGCGGCGCGAAGTGATGGCGGCGGCATACCCTTCCGACGCCTCGGCGGCCGGCACCACGAGCCGGCTGGAGGTCGAGCACCTGCAGAAGTCCTACGGCAGCCGCAAGGTGGTCAAGGACGTGTCGATGGTCGTGCAAAAGGGCGAGGTCGTCGGCCTGCTCGGCCCCAACGGCGCGGGCAAGACCACCTTG
>NZ_BAAJYT010000416.1:0-2171 GCF_057541515.1 Acidovorax sp. KNOB132 | reverse complement strand
GGCTCGTCGGCCAGCAGCAGGGCCGGGCGGTGCACCAGCGCGCGGGCGATGGCCACGCGCTGCAGTTGTCCGCCGCTCAGTTGCTGGGGCAGGCGATCGCCCAGGCCCTCCAGGCCCACGGCGGCCAGCATGTGCGCCACCCGTGCCGGATCGGTGCGGCCCAGCAGCATGAGCGGCAGCGCCACGTTCTGCGCCACGTCCAGGTGCGGCAGCACGTGGAAGGCCTGGAACACGAAGCCCACGTGCGCGCGCCGCCAAAGGGCGCGCTGCGTGTCGTCCAGCGTGGACAGGTCGGTGCCGCCGTGCACGATGCGGCCCGTGTCCCAGGTATCGAGGCCCGCCAGGCAATTGAGCAGCGTGGACTTGCCCACGCCCGATTCGCCCACGATGGCCACGAACTCGCCCGGGTGCACTGCCAGGTCCACCTGCGCGAACACGTCGGCCTCGCCGTAGCGCTTGCCCAGTTGTTCGACGCGCAGCACGGCGTTCGCGGAGCCGGCGGGACTGGACGGTGCGGCGCTCATGCCGCGGCCTCGTCGGCCAGCCGCCGGTGCACGGCCTGCACCAGCCGTTCGGTGGCGCCGGGGGCATCGCAGGGGATGGCGTGGCGTGCCGGCATGCTGCGCAGCCAGGTCACCTGGCGCTTGGCCAGTTGGCGGGTGGCGGCCATGCCGCGTTCGCGCAGGCCTGCCACATCGAGTGTGCCGGTGGCCGCCTCGGCATCCAGCACCTCCCAGGCCTGGCGGTAGCCCACGCAGCGCATGGAGGGCAGGTCGGGGTGCAGGTCGCCGCGCGCCCGAAGCCGGCGCACTTCATCGACGAAGCCCGCGTCCAGCATGGCGTCGAAGCGTTGGGCGATGCGCCCGTGCAGCCAGGCGCGGTCTTCGGGCTCCAGAGAGAAAAGGGCATCCACCGCCGTATTGGCGCCGTCTTCTGCTCCTTTTTTAATCGTATGAAAGCTCGACAGCGGCTGCCCTGCGATGCGCCACACCTCCAGCGCGCGCTGGATGCGCTGGCTGTCCGCCGGTGCCAGGCGCGCGGCGGTGATCGGGTCCACGCGGGCCAGTTCGGCGTGCATGCCGGGCCAGCCGATGGCGGCGGCCTGGGCCTCCAGCTCGGCGCGCACGGCGGGGTCGGCGGGCGGCATGTCGTCGATGCCGTCCAGCAGGGCCTTGAAGTACAGCATGGTGCCGCCCACCAGCAGCGGCAGCGCGCCGCGGGCGCGGATCTGCGCGATGAGGCGGCTCGCGTCGGCCACGAACTCGGCCGCGCTGTAGGCGTGCAACGGGTCGCGGATGTCGATCAGGTGGTGCGGCACCGCGGCCAGTTCGGCGGGCGTCGGCTTGGCCGTGCCGATGTCCATGCCGCGGTACACCAGCGCCGAATCGACGCTCACGATCTCCACCGGGCAATGCGGCGCCAGCGATGCGGCCAGCGCCAGGGAGCCCGCCGTCTTGCCCGAGGCGGTGGGGCCGGCCAGCGCGATGCAGGGCAGCGTCTCAGGCAGGCGCATGGGGCTCTCCGTGTCGTTGCACCAGCGTCCAGGCGGTCAGCGCCAGCGCGGCCGAGCAGGCCCACACGCCGTGCACCAGCGGCCACACGGTGCCGTCCAGCCGCGCGCCGACCCATCGGCCCACGGCGAAGGCCACCAGCATCATCATGAAGCCGTTCAGGGCCGAGGCCACGCCGGCCGCCTGCGGAAACGGGCCCACCGCACCGCTTTGCCCGCAGGGCTGGTGGATGCCATGCGCCACCATGAACACGCACATCGGCAGCAGCAGTGCCAGCGGCGCATGCCAGCCGGCGAAGGCCGCCGCGGCCATCAGCGTGCCGCCGAGCAGGCTGACGGCGCCGGCCACCGCCACGGTGCGCCGCACGCCCAGGCGCGCGAGCAACTGCCGGCAGAGCACGGTGCCCACCAGGTAAGCCAGCGCGGTCGACAGCAGCACGGCGCCGTATTGGGGTCGCGACAGTCCCAGGGCCTCGATGAAGACGAACGACGATGCCGCCAGGAACGTGAACAGCCCGCCGTAGCTGGCCGTGGTCAGCAGCGAATAGGCCCAGAACGTGCGGTGCCGCAGCACCGTGGCCCAGGTGCGTGCCAGCGTGGCCGGCCGCAGGGCGTGCGGGTTGCGCCGCGCCAGCGTCTCGGGCAGGCCCAGGGCGACCAC
>NZ_BAAJYT010000415.1:0-2207 GCF_057541515.1 Acidovorax sp. KNOB132 | reverse complement strand
GCAGCGCGGCAAGGGCGCCGGCAAGCCCGTCAGGCCGCGCTAGCCGGCGCGACGCCCGGCGCCGCGCGCAGCTTCTTGCGCACCAGTTGGATGTGGTTGCGCAGCGCGTACAGCTCGTCGGCATACGACAGCGGCACGCTCACCTTTTCCACCTGCGCTTCCAGCCGGTCCAGGGCCTCGTGCAGCGCCTGGGGCGCGGATTGTCCGGCGTCCATTTCGTCCTCGATCTCGCGCAGGCGACCGTACCAGCGGAACACGCGCGAGCGCACGCGGAACTGGTAGAGCGGCGGCACCACGCGCGACAGCGGCAGCATGGCGGCCAGCAGGATGCCCAGCACCAGCCACATGCGCTCGATCAGGTTGGCCATCCAGAAGGGCAGGTAGCGCTGCAGCAGCGGCGCGGGCTCGTTGATGGCGCGCTCGCCCTCGGCGGCGATGGGCAGCTCGCTGTGGCGGGTGCTCGGAAACTCGCGAGCCCGGTTGAACCAGCCGGCGCTGCCGTGCAGGGACTGCGCGTTCTGCGCGAACAGCTGCAGCAGCGCCGGATGCGTGCCCTCGCGCGCCAGCAGCGACGTGGTGGAGGCCACCAGCCGCACATCGGCGGGCGGCACGTTGCCGGCCAGGTCCACCACGCCGCGCGGCAGCGTGACGGGCGTGAGGAACGGAAAGCGCCGCCCGTAGGCCTCGTGCTGTGGAAAGTCCATGAGACGCACGCCCGGCGTCTGCAGCAGCATCTGCACCATGAGCGACTGCGGCGCCGAGGCGAACACCAGCGCGTCGAGCCGGCCCGCGAGGAACTCCACCGTCGCCGGCGTCTGGCCCAGCTCGGACAGCCGCAGCGCCCGGGGCTCCATGCGGTTGGCCTCCAGCAGCTTTTCCATCAGCGTGGGCACGCCGCTGCCCGCGGTGCCCACGTTCACGCGCAGGCCGCGCAGCTGCGCCAGGCTGTCGAGCCGGCCGCTTTTGACCACGCGGCGCGCGGCCTCGGTGCGGTAGAAGATCCACACCGGTTCCACGAACAGGCTGCCCAGCGATTCCAGGCCGTCGGCGTCTTCCGGCCGCAGTTCGCCGGTGCCGCCCTGCACGAAGGCCAGGTCGGCCTCGCCGCTGCGCAGCAACTGCAGGTTGGCGGACGAGCCTTCCGTCTCGCGCAGGACGACCTCGATGCCGTCGGCCGCCAGCGCCTTCTGGTAGCGCTGGCCGAAGTCCGCATAGGCGCTCTGCGCGGGCCCGGTGGCCAGGGTGACGCGCTTCGGGGGCGCGGGCTGCAGCCACCAGTAGGCCAGCACCAGCAGCCCCACCGCCAGGAAGGCGAGCGGACCGGCGGACAGGATCAGGTCGCGCAGGTTCAGCAGCGCCGTGTGCACCCGTCGCGTGACGGTGCGGGAGCGGGCGGCAAGGGCGTTCATCGGCCGAGGTCCGCCGCGCTCGGCAGGTACAGGCCTTCGTGGGTGGTGAGGGACTGCGCGGCCTGCACGGCGCGCAGCGTGGCGCGGGCCACGGCCTCGGCCGCCATGGTGGCCAGCACCAGCATGCCCGCGTGGCGGCCCGTGGCGCCGGTGGCCAGGGTGAACAGCGTGTCGCCGTCCAATTGGGTGTGTACGGGGTTGATGCTGCGCGCCAACCCGTCGTGGCCCGACACGGCCAGGCGATGGGCCTGGGCCTTGGTCAGCACCGCGTCCGTGGCGATCACGCCGATGGTGGTGTTGGTGCCGGGCAGCACGGGCTCGGGCGGCACGCCGCCCAGCAGCGCACGCCGCGTGTCCATCAGCCGCTGGCCGTCTTCCGAGCGTGCGCCGGCCACGGGCCGGGCGGTGTGCGGGTCGACCACGTCGCCCACGGCGTTGCAGGCGATCAGGGCGCCCACGGTGATGCCGTCCAGCGACACCGAGGCCGTGCCGATGCCGCCCTTCATCGCGCGCCCGATGCCGAAGAGCTTGCCCACCGCGGCCCCGGTGCCCGCGCCCACGTTGCCCTCGGCCGGATCGTCGCGCGACGCGGCGGCGCAGGCGGCATAGCCGGCCGCGGCGTCGGGGCGGATGCGCATGTCGCCCACCAGCAGGTCGAACAGCACGGCCGCCGGCACGATGGGCAGGCGGCCCACGGCCACGTCCAGGCCCACGCCGCGCTCCTCCAGCCAGCGCACGGCGCCGTGGCGCCTCCAGGCCCCACGCGCTGCCGCCGGCGAGCACGATGGCATGCACCTT
>NZ_BAAJYT010000414.1:0-2207 GCF_057541515.1 Acidovorax sp. KNOB132 | reverse complement strand
ATGCCCTGCGCGGGCGGTGGCGTGTCGGCGGCCGGACCGGTGCGGCGGCCGAAGAGGTCGTAGACCCAGGTGCGCACGCCGCCCACGGCGTTGTCCACCCAGCCGCTCTTTTCCTCCTCGTCGATGAACCGCTCGCGCGCATCGATCACCTTGGTGCGCAGCGCCTGCTGGAACACCTCGCCCACCATGGGCAGCGCGCTGTGGGCGCCCTGCCCCCAGTAATCGCTGCGCAAGGTGATGCGGCCGTCGTTGAAGCCGGCCCAGGCCCCCGCCACCAGTTGCGGGTGCATCAGGATGAACCAGCCGTCGGTGTTGTCCTGCGTGGTGCCGGTCTTGCCCGCCACGTCGGCGGTGATGCCGTAGCGGGTGCGGATCGCGGCGCCCGTGCCCTTGTCGATCACGCCGCGCATGGCGTCGCGCAGGGTCTGCACGGCCGAAAGGCCCGCGGCCCGCTCGGGGTCGGCAGGGGCGAAGTCTTCCAGCACCTTGCCGTTCTTGTCTTCGATGCGCGTGATGACGATGGGCGCGCGGTACTGGCCGCCGTTGGCGATGGTGCCGTAAGCGGCCACCATTTCCTTGAGCGTGACGGGGCTGGTGCCCAGCGCCAGCGAGGGCACCACATCCAGGCGCGACTCGCGCACGCCCATGGCCTGCGCCCACCGCGCCACGCGCTCGGGGCCGACCTTCTGCATGACCTGCGCGGTGATGGTGTTCTTGGAGTAAGCCAGGCCGTCGGCCAGCGTCATGGGCGCGTTGCTGGGCGGGCCTTCATCCGTGGGGCGCCAGACCTGGCGGCCGCCCAGGGGAATCTCCACCGCCTCGTCCATCAGCGTGTCGGTGGGCAGCATCCCGTTGGCGAAGGCCGCGCCGTACACGAACGGCTTGAAGGTCGAGCCCGGCTGGCGGCGTGCGGCCTGCACGTGGTCGAAGGGGTCGGTGGCGAAATCGCGGCTGCCCACCCAGGCTCTCACCTCGCCGCTGCGCGGGTCCAGCGCCAGGAAGCCGGCCTGCACGCGCGTCTTTTGCTGCCGCAGCTGGCGCATGAAAGCGGCGTCGTCCAGCAGGCCCTGCAGGGCTTCGTCGGGTGTGGCGCCCTTGGCCACGGCGGCCTCGTACTGCGCCGATTCGCGCACCAGCGCCTGCACCAGCGGGCCCTTGGGGTTCCAGGCGCTGCGCGAGGCCCAGGCGCCGTCGGCCACGCCCTGCAGCTGCCGGCCCTGGCGGGCGACCGCCTGGTTGGCAAGGGTCTGCAGGCGCGAATCGATGGTGGTGCGGACCACCAGTCCGTCGGCATACAGGCTGTAGCCGTTGCGGTCGGCCCAGTCGATGAGCTGCTTGCGCAGCTGCTGCGCCAGGTGCGGCGCGGGGCCGGCGGTTTCGATCTGGCGCTCGAAGCGGATGCGCAGCGGCCGGCGCGACAGGGTGTCGTACTGCTCGGCGGAGAGCTTGCCGCGCTTTTTCATCTGCGACAGCACGGTGTTGCGCCGCTCCTGCGCGCGCTCGGGGTTGAGCACGGGGTTGTAGTAGCTCGTGCCCTTGAGCATGCCGATCAGGGTGGCGCTCTCCAGCACGGTGAGCTTGTCGGCCGACTTGTCGAAGTACGTGCGCGCGGCCATCTCGATGCCGTAGGCGTTGTACAGGAACGGCACGGTGTTCAGGTAGGTCTCCAGGATCTCGTCCTTGGAGTACAGCACCTCGATCTTGAGCGCGGTGATGGCCTCCTTCAGCTTGCGCGTGAGCGTGGGCGCGCGGCCGATGTCCTCGGGGTAGAGGTTGCGCGCGAGCTGCTGCGTGATGGTGGAGCCGCCCTGCTTGTCGCCGCCCAGGGTGCGGATCAGCGCCGAGCCGGTGCGCCGCCAGTCGAGGCCGAAGTGGTCGTAGAAGCGGTGGTCCTCGGTGGCGATGAGCGCGTCCTTCACCGAAGGGGCGATGTCCTCCAGCGCCACCCATTCGCGGTTGACCCATTTGTATTCGGCCAGCAGGCGGCCATCGGCCGAGACGAGTTGCGCGGGCTGTTCGGTCTTGGCCTTGCGGATGTCGCTGATGGCCGGGGTGAACGGGACCAGGGCCAGCACGTACAGCAGCAGGGCCAGGGGCACGGCCAGCAACGCCCAGAGCACCGCGCGGCGGGACCGCAGGTGGCGGGCGGCGAAGGCCCAGGCGCGCGCCAGCAGCGGCGCGGCGTGGCCCCGCCACGCGGCCGTCAG
>NZ_BAAJYT010000413.1:0-2213 GCF_057541515.1 Acidovorax sp. KNOB132 | reverse complement strand
CGTCGCGGCCGCGCGGGCGGCTTTCGAGCCCTACGTGCAGGGCGAGGCGGTGCGCTTCGGCGCGGCCTGCTGGCGGATCGCCGCACAGGCCGCGGCGGGTGGCACGCAAGGCTGGCGTTAGAGGGCCGTGGCCCGCCTCCTGGCCCGCTGCGGGGTGAACGATCGCTTGTCGGTCGCGCTGAACGTGCAGAACGTGTTCGACCGCAAGGACATCGCCGCGATGTCGGGCTGGTGGTATTCGGGCATGTACGGCGCGCCGCGCAGTGCGCAGGTGACGGCGCGCTACCGGTTCTGAGCCGGCGGGCCGAGCGCGCCGCCGCCGCGTTGGCGCGCCACCATCGCACCATGAAAAAAGCCCTCCGGAGAGGGCTTTGGCGTTGCGCTGGGCGCGAAGGGGGCTTTTCAGCCGCCCTTCTTGGAGCGCTTGCCGGGGTTCTTCTTGCTGCGGGTGGCGACGCCACGCTCCAGGCTCACGCGCTGGCCGCGGCCGGGGGTGGCCAGGGTCACGCCGGGCAGTGGCTGGGGACGGGGGGTGCGCTTGCGGTCGGCTTCGGTAACGATCTTGTTGCCCATTTGGGAGGCTCCTGGAGAGAAAAGTGAAAAACACGCTATTAGGCCACATCGTGCAGCCGTGCCCGGTGCGGGCCGTTTCCGCCCCCGCCGGGGCGCTGGGAAGTGCAGGGGGCCGCGCTCAGTCCGGCAGCACGGCGGTGGCCTCGATCTCGATGCGCGCGCGCGCTTCCATGAGGCCGGCGACCTGCACGCAGGCCATGGCCGGAAAGTGCCGGCCCAGCACCTCGCGGTAGGCGGCGCCCAGCTCTTTCAGGCGCGCGTTGTATTCCTCGCGGTCCACCACGTACCAGGTCATGCGCACCAGGTGCTCGGGGCCGGCGCCGCCGGCCTCCAGCACGGCGCGCACGTTCAGGAAGGTCTGGCGGGCCTGGACGATGAAGTCGTCGCTCTCGAACTCCTGGCGGGCGTTCCAGCCAATCTGGCCGCCCACGAAGAGCAGCGTGCCGCGGGCGGCCACGCCATTGGCGTAGCCCTTGGGGAGCGCCCAGTCGGGCGGTTGCAGTCGGGTGTGCAGGGTCATGTCTTGAGGGATGGAAGTGGGGCGTTGGCGGCCGCAGCGGCCGCGCTGTCGCGGGCCAGCGCGGCGGCCTGGCGCAGCTTGAAGCGCTGCAGCTTGCCGGTCTCGGTGCGCGGCAGGGCGGTGGCGAACTCCACGATGCGCGGGTATTTGAAGGGGGCGATGCTGGCCTTCACGTGGTCCTGCAGCGCCTTGGCCAGGGCGTCGTCGCCGGCATGGCCGGGGCGCAGCACGCAGATGGCCTTGACGACCATGCCGCGCTCGTCGTCGGGCACGCCGATCACGGCGCACTCGGCCACGGCGGGGTGGCGCAGCAGGGCATCCTCGACCTCGGGGCCGCCCACGTTGTAGCCGGCCGTGATGATCATGTCGTCGTCGCGCGCCTGGTAGAAGAAGTAGCCGTCGGCGTCCTGCACGAAGGCGTCGCCGGGGTGGTTCCAGCCGTTCTTCACGTAGTTGGCCTGGCGCGCATCGTCCAAGTAGCGGCAGCCCGTGGGGCCGATCACGGCGAGCTTGCCGACCGTGCCGCGCGGCAGCTCGCGCCCGCGCCCGTCCACCACCTTGGCCTGGTAGCCCGGCACCACGCGGCCGATGGCGCCGCGGCGCACTTCGCTGCCGGCCGACGAGATGAAGATGTGGAACATTTCGGTGGCGCCGATGCCGTCGGTCATCTCGATGCCGGTGGCGTCCTTCCACAGCTGGCGCGTGGCATCCGGCAGGGCTTCGCCGGCACTCACGCAGGTGCGCAGTGCGGGCAGGCCCAGGGCCTTGGCGAAGGGCGCCATCTGCCGGTAGAAGGTGGGCGCGGTGTAGCAGACGGTGGCGCCCACCTCGCGCATCAGCCGCACCATCACCTCGGGGGTGTAGGGCACGTCGGGAAAGTACACGCTCGCGCTGGCGGCCATGGGAAAGAGCAGCAGCCCGCCCAGCCCGAAGGTGAAGGCCAGCGGCGGCGAGCCGACCACGATGTCCTCGGGCGTGGAGCGCAGCACATGGTGCGGCCACGCGCCGCAGGCCGCCAGCACGTCGCGGTGGCTGTGCACCGGCGCCTTGGGATGCCCCGTGGTGCCCGAGGTGAAGGCCATGAGCGCGATGTCGTCCGCCGCGGTGGGGCAGGCGGGCA
>NZ_BAAJYT010000412.1:0-2217 GCF_057541515.1 Acidovorax sp. KNOB132 | reverse complement strand
GCGACCGGCGTGACGGGCGCCACTGGCGCGACAGGGGTGACCGGAGCCACGGGCACGACCGGCGCCACCGGCCCCCAAGGGATCCAGGGCGTGACCGGCGTCACGGGAGCGACGGGCGTGACCGGCCCGACAGGAACCACCGGAGCGACGGGGCCGACGGGGCCTCAAGGCGCTCAAGGCAATCAGGGAGTTCAAGGCATCCAGGGCGTGACCGGTGCCACGGGTGTGACCGGCGCCACAGGAGCGACCGGCGTGACGGGCGCCACTGGCGCAACGGGGGCCACGGGCAGCGTAGGCTCGTTGACCACATCCCAGTCTACGGCCACCAATTGCAACGGCGGTACTGGCGAGGACACCCGGACGGCGACCTGCAGCGCGGGCAACGTCGTGTCCGGCGGATGCAATTCGACCGACTTCCGCAACGTCATCGCATCATCCTATCGCTCGTCCGCAACGCAGTGGTCCTGCAAGTTCAACTGCACCGAAGTCGCCAACGTGGTGGCTGAAGCGTATTGCCAGTAACGCCCCTCCGTGAGGCATCCCGGGATATGAACGCCTTCGGCTTTCCGTGCCTGCGGCTGCCACGGCACCCACAGTGATCCGCCCCCGCATCTGCCTGAACATGATCGTGAAGAACGAGGCACCGGTGATCACCCGGTGCCTCGCTTCGGTGCGGCCGTTCATCGACCATTGGGTCATCGTGGACACGGGCTCCACGGACGGTACGCAGGACATCGTTCGCCGCTTCCTGCACGACCTTCCCGGCACCCTGCACGAGCGCCCGTGGAAGAACTTCGCGCACAACCGCAACGAGGCCCTGGAGCTGGCCCGCCCGCATGCCGACTACCTGCTGTTCATCGACGCCGATGAGCAGCTGCGCATGCCGGCGCAGTACCGGTGGCCGGCGCTCGACGCGGACGGCTACCTCTTCCTGTGCGATATGAACGGCTGGGAATACCAGCGCAACAGCATGGTGGCCACGCGCGTGGACTGGCGCTGGGAAGGCGTGCTGCACGAGTACCTGGCCGCGCCCTCGCACGGGCCCTGGCAGACGCTGGCGGGCCCGGTCATCGAGGTGGCCCATGATGGCGCGCGCGGGCGCGATCCCGACACCTACCTGCGCGACATCGCGGTGCTGGAGCAGGACCTGCGCGATCACCCGGACAACACCCGCAATGTGTTCTATCTGGCGCAAAGCTACCGCGACGCGGGCCGCCTGCAGGACAGCCTGGAGTGGTACCGCCGCCGCGCCGGCATGGGCGGCTGGGAAGAGGAATCCTGGTACGCGCTGTTCCAGGTGGCGGTGCTGACCGAGCGCCTGCAGATGCCCGACAGCGCGGTGCGCGACGCCTACCTCGCCGCCTACGCGCAGCGGCCCCAGCGCGCCGAACCGCTGTGCGAGCTGGCGCGCTACCACCGCCTGCGGTCGGAGTTCGCGCTGGCGCACCTGTATGCCCAGCAGGCCGCGCGCATCCCGAGGCCGGCGGACATCCTGTTCGTGGACGGCGCGGTGTACGCCTGGCGCGCGCTGGACGAACTGGCCGTCAGCTCCTTCTACGCCCCCGGCGCGCAGGACCAGGGCCGGGACGCCTTGCGCCAACTGCTGCGCGACCAGCGCTTTCCGGCATCGGAGGCCGCGCGCATGCAAGCCAATCGCACGTTCTACGGGCTGTGATGGCCCGCTGAGGAAACGGTCGCGGGCGCTGCGGCGCTCCCCGCCTGCCAACCCACCACGGGACGGTCTGCCGGCACCAGCCACCGCGCCATGGGGCTGGCCACGTGCAGGCACCGATCGGTTTGCGCCAACCGCTTTTTTCCGCGCGGTGACAATGGCTGGATGCCCCTGCCTGCTTTCGTCATCCCCCTTGCCACCCGCCGCACCCTGCGTGCGCCAGGCCACCCGCCATGCACCCCATGAAACCGCCAGCGCCCCCTGCCCCGCCCGCCGGCTGGACGCGCCGCTCCTGGTTGGCGGCCACGGCCCTGGCGGGCGGCGCGCCCCTGGCTGCCCGCCCACGCCCTCGCGCCCCCGCACGCTGGTGTTCCCGCAGGACCATGGCAGCCATCCGGCGCTGCGCACCGAGTGGTGGTACATCACCGGACAGGCGCGCGCGGCGGGGCAGCTGTGGGGGTTTCAGGTGACGTTCTTTTCGCTCGCGGGTCGAGGCCGCGCAGCCGCTGCAGTCGCCTTCGCCGCCAGACAACTGGTGTTCGCGC
>NZ_BAAJYT010000411.1:0-2223 GCF_057541515.1 Acidovorax sp. KNOB132 | reverse complement strand
CCCCCGACACGGAGGAGCCAGGCTTCTTCTCCAACCTGTTCGACGACCCCATGCTGCCATTGGCCGGTGGCGCCTTGCTGGCGTTGCTGCTGGGCTATGGCGTCTACCGCACGGTCCAGAACCGCCGCAACCAGCACGCGGTGGACAGTTCGTTCATGGAAAGCAAGCTGCAGCCGGATTCGTTCTTCGGCGCCAGCGGCGGCCAGCGCGTGGACACGGCCAGCAGCCAGCTGAGCACCGGGTCTTCGATGGCCTATTCGCCCAGCCAGCTCGATGCCGGCGGCGATGTCGATCCCGTGGCCGAAGCCGACGTGTATCTGGCCTATGGCCGCGACCTGCAGGCCGAAGAGATCCTCAAGGAGGCCGTGCGCCACAACCCGGACCGCACCTCGGTCCACGTCAAGCTCGGCGAGATCTATGCCAAGCGCCAGGACCGCAAGGCGCTGGAAGCCGTGGCGCAGGATGTCTTCCGGCTGACCGATGGCCAAGGCCCCGACTGGGCCCGCGTGTCCGAACTGGGCCGCGAACTCGACCCCGAGAACGCGCTGTACCAACCCGGCGGCCGCCCTGGCGTGGTCCTGGACGACGACGGCCCCAACACCGGCAACGGCTTTGCCAGCACCTTCACGGACGGCCGTCCGCAGATGGCCGGCGCCACCAGCGCGGCCCTGCCGCCCGATCTGGACCTCGACCTCGATCTGGCGGACGACGCCCTGACCGAGGCGCCGCCCGCGCCACCTGCCGCACCGGGTGCCTTCGCCGCTGCGGCCGCCGCCGCTGGTGCCATGGCCGCCGCGCCGGCCTGGGCTCCCGCACCGACGCCGGCCCCCGCCGTTTCGGAGCCACCCGCACTGGACACGGGTGCCCTGGACCTGCCCGATCCGTCATGGGACAAGCCGGTGGCCACCGCGGCCGACCCACTGTCGCCACCTCCCGACACGGCCGACCTGGAATTCCCGACCGACCTGCGACTGATGGATTCCGCTCCGGCACCGCTGTCGTCCGCCGAAGCCGCCCCATCGGGCCCGGCGCCGCTCGAATTCGACCTCGGAGCGCTGTCGCTGGACCTGGACACGCCTGCCGGCAATACCAGCCCATCCGCCAGCCCGGCCGTGCAGGATCTTCCGCAAGCGACCCCGGCCCTGCCCGACGATCCGCTGGCGACCAAGCTTGCCCTGGCGGAAGAATTCAACGCCATCGGCGACAGCGAAGGTGCACGCACCCTCATCGAAGAAGTCATCGCCGAATCGTCCGGCGCGCTCAAGACACGGGCGCAACGCCTGCTGTCCGAACTGGGCTGATGCAGGGCACCAGCGCCGCCACGCTCTCTGCCGCACCGGGACGCCATTCATGAGGATGGCGCTCGGCGTCAGCTACAACGGGCAGGGCTACAACGGCTGGCAGAGCCAGTCTTCCGGCAGAACCATCCAAGACCACCTGGAAGCGGCGCTCGGCCGCTTTGCCACGCAACCCGTGTCCACCATCTGCGCCGGCCGCACCGATGCGGGCGTGCACGGGCTCATGCAGGTGGTCCATTTCGATACGCCGCTCGACCGCACGCCGTTTTCCTGGGTGCGCGGCACCAACACCTTCCTGCCTGCCGACATCGCCGTGCAATGGGCACACCCGGTGCCGGAGACCTTCCATGCGCGTTTTTGCGCCACGTCCCGCCGCTACGCCTATGTGCTGCTGCAGTCGCCTGTGCGCCCCAGCGTGGACAGCGCGCATGTGGGCTGGGTGTTCCATCCGCTGGACGGCAGCGCCATGCGCGAAGCCGCCGCCCACCTGCTCGGAGAGCACGACTTCACCTCGTTCCGGGCATCGGCCTGCCAGGCCAAATCGCCGGTCAAGACCTTGCAGCGCATCACGATCACGCGGCGGGGCTCTGCCGAAGGCGATTCCGGCCCGCCGGCCAATGCACCGCCGCACGACTGGCAGCCCTGCTACTGGCGATTCGAGTTCGAGGGCAATGCGTTCCTGCACCACATGATCCGCAACATCATGGGCTGCCTGGTCGCGATCGGGCAGGGAAATCAGCCCGCCAGCTGGATGCACGAGGTGTTGCGGGCCCGCTCGCGCGATGCGGCCGCGCCCACGTTTTCGCCCGACGGGCTGTACTTTCAGGGACCGCTCTACGATGCCGCATGGGGCCTGCCCCTGCGCACCGCTGCGTATGATTGGCTTCCATGAGCCGCTCCCAGCCCGCCAGCCCGCGCGGCATCA
>NZ_BAAJYT010000410.1:0-2232 GCF_057541515.1 Acidovorax sp. KNOB132 | reverse complement strand
GCACCACCGGCCTGCCCAAGCCCATCGTGCACGGCCACGGCGGCATGGTGCTGGTGGCGCTGCAGCTCAAGGGGCTGCACAACGACATCGGCTGCAGCTACGAGCCCAATTCGTTCGGCGAGCGCTACCACTGGTACAGCTCGACCGGCTGGGTGATGTGGAACGCGCAGGTGAGCGGCCTGCTGGCGGGCAGACGTGCGTGATCTACGACGGCAACCCGGGCGGCAGCCGCGAGCGGCCCGACTGGGGCACGCTCTGGCGCTTCGCCGCCGAGACGGGCGTGACGTTCTTCGGCGCGGGCGCGGCCTTCTACGCCAACTGCATGAAGTCGGGCCTGTCGCTCACGGACTGCGGCGACCTCTCGCGCGTGCGGGCGCTGGGCACCACCGGCTCGCCGCTCGCGCCCGAGGTGCAGGCCTGGGGCACGGCGCAGTTCCGCGCGCTGGGCGTGTCGGGGCATGCGGACGGCGACATCTGGTGGAACAACATCTCCGGCGGCACCGATTTTTGCGGCGCCTTCATCGGCGGGCACCGCGAACTGCCCCAGGTGCCCGGCGAGATGCAGTGCCGCATGCTGGGCGCGGCGGTCGAGGCCTGGAACGCCGAGGGCCAGCCGGTGATCGACGAAGTGGGCGAGCTGGTGTGCGCGCAGCCCATCCCGTCCATGCCGCTGTACCTGTGGGGCGATGGCGAGCCGGGCCCGGCCGGGCGGGGCGGCGACCCGAACGGCAAACGCTACCTGGCGAGCTATTTCGACATGTACCCGCCCGGCCACGGCCGGCGGCCGGGCGGCGGCGACGGGCCCGTGGACATGGGCCCGGTCTGGCGCCACGGCGACTGGATCCGGATCGGCCGCCACGGCGGCTGCGTGATCTACGGGCGCAGCGACGCCACCATCAACCGCCACGGCCTGCGCATGGGCACGAGCGAGATCTACCGCGCCGTCGAGGCCCTGCCCGAGGTACTGGACAGCCTGGTGGTCGACCTGGAATCGCTGGGCCGCGACAGCTACATGCCGCTCTTCGTCGCGCTGCGGGGCGGCGTGGTGCTGGACGACGCCCTGCGCGGGCGCATCGCCGCGGCCATCCGCACCGCGCTGTCGCCGCGCTTCGTGCCGGACGAGATCGTGCAGGTGGCCGAGGTGCCGCGCACGCTGAGCGGCAAGAAGCAGGAGCTGCCCATCAAGAAGCTTTTGTTGGGCCAGCCTCTGGACAAAGTGGTCAACCAGGACGCCATGGCCAACCCGGGCTGCCTGCCCTGGTACGTGGCGTTTGCGCAGCAGCGCGCGGCCACCGCTGCGGCGCCTTAGCGCTTCAGTGCGTTAGCGCGCCGTCACGCCGTCACGCGGCCGCGGGGCGGGCGCGCACCAGCGTGCTCTTGCCGAACAGGCTCTGCACCAGGTCGACCACCAGCTCGGCGGTCTGATTGCGGATGTCGAGCGCGGGGTTCAGCTCCACGATGTCCAGCGAGGCCAGGCGGCCCGTGTCCGCGATCATCTCCATGCAAAGCTGCGCCTCGCGGTAGTTGGGGCCGCCGCGCACGGTGGTGCCGGTGCCGGGGGCGATCTCGGGGTCGAGGAAGTCCACGTCAAAACTCAGGTGCAGGTGCACATCGTCGCCGGCCTCGCCCTCCAGCCCGTCGAGCGCGCGGCGCATGACCTCGCGCATGCCCAGCTCGTCGATGGAGCGCATGTCGTACACCTCGATGCCCAGCTCGCGGATCAGGCGCTTTTCCTCGTCGTCCACGCTGCGCAGGCCGATCTGGCACAGCTGCGCGCCCTGCAGCGCGGGCACGGCGCCGCCCAGGGCCGACAGCGATTCGGGGCCGAAGCCGTACAGGCTCGCCACGGGAATGCCGTGCACGTTGCCGCTGGGCGAGATGGCGGGCGTGTTGCAGTCCGCGTGGGCATCGAGCCAGAGCACGCGCAGGCGCTTGCCCGTCTGGCGGCAGTGCCGCGCGACCGCGCTGATCGAGCCCACCGCCAGGTGGTGGTCGCCCCCGAGCAGGATGGGCATGCGGCCGGCGGCGAACTGCGCGGACACGGCGTCGTGCACCGCGCGGTTCCATGCCACGCATTCCGCCAGGTTGCGCAGCCCGTGGTCGCCCCGCGCGCTTTGCGGGTTGGGTGGGCCGAAGAGGTTGCCGGCATCTTCCACGTCCACGCCGAACCGCGCGAGGGCCGGGCCCAGCTGGGCGACGCGCAGGGCGTCGGGCCCCATGGCCGCGCCCAGG
>NZ_BAAJYT010000409.1:0-2237 GCF_057541515.1 Acidovorax sp. KNOB132 | reverse complement strand
CCTGGCGCAAGGCTTCGCGGTCCGCGCCGCCAGGGCGCACAGCAGGCGGTCGTGGTAGCGCTGCAGGCGCTGCGCCTGCGCCATCGACAGGCCCTGCTCGCCGTGCTCCGGCTGCGCTGGCGCGGCCAGGTGCGTGTCCCAGGGGCTGGCCCGGTGGGCCGGCCCGGGCGACGGCGCGCTCATGCGGCCTCCGGGCGAGGGGTGGGAACCGGGCGTTGCGCGGTCAGGCCGTACCAGTTGACCCGTCGCGTGAGCACCATCACGGCGGCCAGCACCAGGAACAGCGCGATGGCACCCACGGCCAGCGCGGTCTGCTCCAGCTGCAGCAGCAGGTAGAGCAGGCCGTAGAGCAGTGCGATGCCGGCCCCGAACGGCAGGCCGAGCCACAGGCTGCCGAGCATGTGGCTGGCGTAGTAGGCCAGCAGCAGCACGCACGCGCTGGCCGCGATGGCATACGAAACGCCGAAGGGCAGGTGCTCCGACAGGCTCACCAGCAGCAGGAAGAAGCTGCACAGGGCGCTGCCCACCAGCAGGTACTGCACCGGATGCACCCGCAGCCGCTTCATCAGCTCGAACAGGCCCACCGCCACGAAGGTGAGCGCGATGAACAGCACGCCGTACTTGGTGGCGCGGTCGCTCAGGGAATAGGGATTGACCGGGTCCACGAAGGCCACGGTGAAGCTGTCGGCGCAGCCGCGGCCGTCGGCGGGCGCGGGTTCGTAGGCGTGGTCCGCGCTGGGGGCCGCCTCGCACGCGGGGCGGCCGGCGGCCACGTCCTGCTGGGCCGTACTGGCGAGCGAAGACAGGCGCCACAGCGCGGAAAAGCCTTTGTCCCCCACGGTGCGCTCCGACGGCAGGAAGCGGCCTGCGAACGAGGGGTGGGGCCAGCTGCCGTCCATCTGCACCTGGGTCTGGCTGCCCAGCGGCACGATGGCCACGCTCTCGGTGCCCACGAGTTCCAGGTCCATCTCGGCCTTGAACGGGCCGGTATCGCCGCCTGGCCGCTGCACCAGCGCTTCGGGCAGCGGGGCATGCAGGCCGCGGGGGTAGGCGGGGTGGAAGGTGCCGGGCTTCAGGGCCAGCGCCTGGCCGCCGATGGTGAGCTGGGCCGCGCGGATGCCCCGCGCATCGCCCACCGCCATCATCAGAAGGGGTGCGCCGCATTGCATGCGCGAGCCCTGCACGGTGGTGTCCGGCCGCAGGCTCGCGAGCGACGACCACTCGGCGGCGACATGCGCCTTCAGGGCGTAGGTGTTGACCTTGTGCACACCGCGCGAGCGCTCCTGCATGGCGGTGCCGGCGCGCAATTGCAGGGTGTCCGGCATGGCGGTGAGCACGAACTCGCGCCGTTTCTCGACCGTGGTGCGCTCGCTGCCGGTGCCGGTCACGGCATCCCAGCTTTCCACGCAGGCGCTGTGGATCAGCGGCCCCAGCAGGGTTTGCGAACCCGCCAGGCTGCGCGCCACGCCATCGGCGGTGAGGGTGCGGTAGCGCTGGCGGTCGCGCACCACGTCTTCGATGAGGCCCAGGCCGAACAGCAGGAGCAGGGTGATGGCCGCGAGCGCGGCCAGTTTGGTGAACAGGGGGTGTTTCAAGGAGGCTCTCCGCCAGTGGATGTGGAGGGCAGTGTGGTGATCGGGCGTGAGGCGGAAATGAAGTTTGTGAGCGCACGGTGAAGTGCACCAGCGCGCTGCCGGCCCGGTGGCCGGTGCGCCGCCGTCAGGCGGCCGGAAAGGCGAGTTCGACCCGCAGCCCGGGCTGGGTGTTGCGCACTGCCATCGTTCCCCCGTGCAGCGCCATGATCCGGCGCACGATGGCCAGGCCCAGCCCCGAGCCGCTGCGCTCTCCACCCGGCCGCGCGGTGGTGAAAAAGCGCTCGCCCAGCCGCGGCAGCGCATAGTCCGGCACGCCGGGACCCCCGTCCTGCACGGCCACCACCGGGCCCTGCAATTCCACGCGCACCGCGCTGCCGGCGGGCGCGAAGTCGATGGCGTTGTCGATCAGGTTGGTGATCGCCAGCGTCACCAGTTCGGCCTCCCAGGGGCCGCCGGCGCCGTCGCCCGTGAGCACCAGGTCGATGGTGCGCTGGCTGGCGCGGGCCTGGGCCTGGCGCACGGCCAGGGCCGCGCAGTCCTGCAGCGAGACGGCCGCCGCGCCCTCGGCCCGCTGGCGCTGCTCGAGCTGGCTCAGCGCCAGCAGCCGGTCCACCAGGCGCTGCAGGCGCTCGCTTTGCTCGA
>NZ_BAAJYT010000408.1:0-2246 GCF_057541515.1 Acidovorax sp. KNOB132 | reverse complement strand
AGCCCGCCGAAAAAGCGCAGGCAAGCCGGGTGCGCCGCCTTGGCCCGGAGCGTCTTCTTGGGGTGCGTCACCGCAGGGTGCGCGGGCCGCCGGCCCACCGCCCGGCCCAGGAACGCCGCGCGCTCACGACCGTCGTCAAGGCGCGGCATGGACGGCCCTCCGGCGATCACGCATCCGACCTCGGCAACAGCGCCGCCAGGGTGTCCACCGAATCCGCTTCGTCCACCGGCTTGTCCTCGCGCCAGCGCAGCATGCGCGGAAAGCGCACGGCGATCCCGCTCTTGTGGCGGCTGCTGCGGGCGATGCCCTCGAACCCCAGTTCGAACACCAGCGTGGGCCGCACGCTGCGCACCGGGCCGAAGGTCTCGACGGTGGTCTTGCGGATGACCGCATCCACCCGCGCCATCTCCGCATCGGTCAGGCCGGAATAGGCCTTGGCGAACGGCACCAGCGCACGCCCTTCGGTGCCTGGCGGACCGTCCCACACCGCGAAGGTGTAGTCGCTGTAGAGGCTGGCGCGCCGGCCATGGCCGCGCTGGGCATAGATCAGCACCGCATCGATGCTCAAGGGGTCGATCTTCCACTTCCACCACGTGCCCACGTCCTTGGTGCGGCCCACGCCGTACTCAGCATCGCGGGCCTTGAGCATCATGCCTTCCACGCCCAGCGAGCGGGCCTGCTCGCGCTGGACCGCCAGATCCTGCCAGCGGTCGCCCTGCAGCACCGGGCTGGCCACCAGCGCCGGGTGCGCCACGCGCGCCAGCAGCGCATCGAGCCGCGCCCGCCGTTCGTGCTGGGGTCGCTGGCGCAGGTCCTGGCCGCCCTCCTCCAGCAGGTCGTAGGCGAGCAGCACCACGGGCAGCTCGCGCAGCAGCTTCGGCGTGAGGGTCTTGCGGCCGATGCGCTTTTGCAAATCGGCGAACGGGCGCACGTGGGCCGCGGCATCGCCCTCGGCAGCGCGCCAGACGACGATCTCGCCATCGAGCACCGTGCCGTCGGGCAGCGTTTCCCCGAGCGCCTGGAGCTCGGGAAAGCGGTCGCTCACCAGCTCCTCGCCGCGCGACCAGACCCAGGTGCCGGCGCCTTCGCTGGCGCCCTCGGCGCGGGTGCTGCGCCGCACGATCTGGGCGCGGATGCCGTCCCATTTCCACTCCACGATCCACTGCGCGGGCGGGCCGAGCACCGTGTCGAACTGGGACAACGGCAGTTGCAGCGGGTGCGCCAGGAAGAACGGATAGGGATGGCCCCGGGCTTCGCCCTGCGCCGCGTCATCGCCGCCTTCGCCCTCGGCCGCGACCAGGCGCAGGTAGTCGGCCTCGCCCGGACGCGCCCCGATGTGCGTATAGCCCATGAGCCGCTGCGCGACACGCTTGGCATCCACGCCGCTCACCGCCGCCAGCGCCTGCGTGACCTGCAGGCGCGACACGCCCACGCGGAACGCCCCCGTGATGAGCTTGAAATACACCAGCCGCTCTTCGGGCGCGAGACCCGCCCACTGGGCCCGCAGCGTGGTCTCCAGCGCCTCGGGCGGCATGCCGCGCAGGGGCAGCAGGTGGTGCTCCATCCACTCGGCCAGCCCCAGCGCCTGCACGGCGGTGGGCGCGGGCAGCAGCAGCGAGATGGTCTCGGCCAAGTCGCCCACGGCCTCGTAGCTCTCGTCGAACAGCCATTCGGGCAACCGGGCCGCATCGCGCGCCAGGGTGCGCAGCAGCTTGGTCGGCACCAGCTGGCGTGGCTTGCCACCGGCCAGGAAATACACCGCCCACGCCGCATCCGCCGGCGCCGCGGCGCGCAGGTAGGCCTGCAGCGCGGCCTGCTTGGCCAGGCTGGAGGTGCTGGCGTCGAGCGCGCGGTAGAGCGCGGCGAAGTCCTTCATGGTTCGGACGAAGGGGGTCGGCGGGGCGGCGCGGAAGAGAGGGAGGGGGACTCGGCCTCGGAAGGGGCAACGCCTTCGGTGGCGGGCTCCGTGAGGCGGCCTTGATCGGGATCGGTGGCCGCGGCGGCGCGTTTCGATCGGCCCCTGGGACGGGGCCTCGGAGCACCGGGCACGCCGTCCGGCGCCGCGGCCTGGGCGGCTGCGGCCCCATCGCCTGGGCCTTCGCCGGCCTGCGCAGCGGGGGCGCTGGCATCGGACGGTGGCGGGGCAGACGGCGCACCGTCGATTACCGGGGATGCGTCTCCACCGGGCTGGGCGATCGCGGGCGTGGAGACCTGCGCGGGCACGGGCTGCGTCCACGGCCTCATCG
>NZ_BAAJYT010000407.1:0-2258 GCF_057541515.1 Acidovorax sp. KNOB132 | reverse complement strand
ATGCCCAGCACCGGGGGCGCGGGCTCGGGCAGCAGGGCCTCGCGGCGCCCGCTCATGGCGGCCAGCGCCTGGGCGGAGGACTCCGCCGTGCCCGGCGCCACGCCCGAATGCATGGCCACCGCGCAGAACCGTTCCGGATAGCGCGCCGCCAGCAGCACCGCCATGCATGCGCCGGCTGACAGGCCGGCCACCGCCACGCGCGTGAGATCGACCGGATGGCGCCGCGCCACCTGGTCCACCGCCGCCATGAGCGTGGCCGCTTCCGCGTGGGCCTTGCCGTTGCGGTGCGAGAACCAGTTCCAGCAGCCCTGCGCGTTGGCGATGCGCTCCTGCTCGGGGTACAGCACCAGAAAGCGCTCGCGGGCAGCGAGCCGGTTCATGCGCGAACTGGCGGCCAGATCGGCCCCCGTCTGCCCGCAGCCGTGCAGCATCACCATCATGGGGAGCTTTTCGCCCGCGCCCAGGGCCAGGCCCGGGGGAATGTGCAGGTGAAAACGCCGCGCGCCGGCCGGGCCGGGGGGCGATGCCGCCGATCCATTCGCCCGCCCCGGGCGGCACCTTGCGCGGCGCCCGGGCCTTGGGGGTGGCGGCATTCACCAGCGACAGCAGGGGCTTGGCGGCCGCCTTCACCCGCGCGGGGCGCGTGGCGCGGGCCAGCGCCTTCAGGTTGCGCTGGTAGGCCCGGGTGAAAACGGACAGGGAAAACAGGCGGGAGCTGCGGGGCATGGGCGGTCGTCCAATCGGCGGGGTAGCGGGTTCACCATACCAGTTTTGTTGCAGTGCAGCATTTTTTGGGCCTGCCAGAGCTGGAATTGGGCGCCACGGCCTACAAACCCGCAGGCCGCGCGCCATCGAAACATGTCCTGAAATGATCGATCCCTGGCCGCCCCGGGCCGGACGCCGGCCGCCGCTGCTCTCAAAATCAGCGCCATACTCCACCACCCATCGAAGCGCCCCCATGAAAACCTGTCTCATAGTGATCGACGCGCAGAAATCGTTCCGCCAGCGGCCCTATTTCACCGCGCAGAGCCTGCCGCCGTACCTCGCCGCGCAGAACGCACTCATCGAGGGCTGCGTGGCCCGGGGCGTGCCGGTGGTGCGCATCTTCCACAGCGACGGCCCCGCCGAGGCCGGCAACCCGTTCGCCATCGAGTCCGGCCACGTGCGCCCGCTGGAGGGCCTGGCGCCGTTCGACGCCGCCGCCACCTTCACCAAATCGCGCCACAGCGCACTGGTGGACACAGGCCTGGCCGTCTGGCTGACGCAGCACGGCGTCCAGCGCCTGATCGTGAGCGGCATCCGCACCGAGCAGTGCTGCGAGACCACCACCCGCCATGCCTCCGACCTGGGCTGGCAGGTGGACTACGCCCTCGATGCCACGCTCACCTGGGACATGGTGCAGCCCGACGGCCGCACGCTCACCGCCGCCGACATCCGGGACCGCACGGCCACCGTGCTGCAGGACCGCTTCGCCACCGTATGCACCGCCGCCCAGGCGCTGGAGCGCGTGGCCGCGGCAGCCTGATCCCCGCCCTTTCCGCCCCCACCCCGTCCACCCCGCCCCTCCGCCATCACGACGAAAGAAGACGCGCCATGCTGGAACTGCGCCCCACCTGCGAACACTGCAACACCGCCCTGCCGCCCGCCTCGCCCGATGCGCGCATCTGCAGCTTCGAGTGCACCTTCTGCGCCGACTGCGTGGACCACGTGCTCGGCAACGTGTGCCCCAACTGCGGCGGCGGCTTCGCCCCGCGCCCGATCCGGCCCGCGCACAACCACAAGGGCAACAACTTCCTGGGCAACGACCCCGCCAGCACCGTGGTGCGCCACCGGCCCGTGGACCCGGCCGCCCACGCGGCCTTCGCCGCCGCCCTGCGGCAGATTCCGCCCGCACAGCGATGAGCAGCGGCCCCGGCGCCCCCATCCACGTCTTCTTCGCGCTGCTGCCCGGCAGCCTGGTGCTGGACTGGGCCGGGCCCGCCGAGGCGCTGCGCATCGCCAACCAGGTGCTGCAGGCGCGGGGCGGGCCGCCGGGCTTCGTGCTGCACTTCGTCAACCCGGCGCCCGAATCGGTCACCTCGGTCGGCGTGTCGCTGACCGGGCTGGCCCCGCTGCCGGCCACGCTGCCGCAGCCCGCCTGGGTGGTGCTGGTGGGCCTGCCCGGGCAACGCATCGACGTGCAGCGCAGCGAGGCGCGCGAACTGCTGCACTGGCTGCGCGGCCTGCGGCTGGCCACGGGCCGCCTGGAGCTGGTGACG
>NZ_BAAJYT010000406.1:0-2269 GCF_057541515.1 Acidovorax sp. KNOB132 | reverse complement strand
CGGCCGACGCCGGCCCCGGAGATGCAATCGTGAGCCCGTCCGGCCGCCGGCCCTCTCCCTTCGCCGGGCCGGGGCAGGCCGTGCGCAGCCTGCTCACCCTGGCAACCCTCGCCGCCGGCGCACCGGCGTTCGCCGCCGTCTGCACCTATGCGGAAACCGGCGCCTCGCTGGGCGCCGCGTCTTCCTTCGCCGTGCGCGACGGCAGCCTGACCACGCCAGGCAGCTTCTCCATCACCTGCGGCTCCGGGCTGCTGTCGCTGCTGTCCACCGACAGCGTGCTGCGGGCCACGCTCACCAGCGACAACGGCTTTTTGCTGCGCAACATCAGCGACAGCACCAAGGCCATCGGCTACCAGGCGGGCAACGGCAGCGGGCTCACCTATTCGTCGGGCCTGCTGGTGATCAACGCCACCGGGGCCAACATCCTCACCCTGCTGCCCAACCGCAAGGCCACCGTGCCGGTGCAGATCGCCACGCTGAACGCCAACGTCCCGGCCGGCACCTACCGCGACACCCTGC
The DNA here is from genome assembly GCF_057541515.1 of Acidovorax sp. KNOB132. Taxonomy (NCBI): domain Bacteria; kingdom Pseudomonadati; phylum Pseudomonadota; class Betaproteobacteria; order Burkholderiales; family Comamonadaceae; genus Acidovorax; species Acidovorax sp. KNOB132. Next base: position 1,750 of record NZ_BAAJYT010000406.1, on the reverse strand, counting down.
GGCTGGCCTGGACCTACAACCTGTGCGACGGCGCGGGCCTGCTCGCCACCTGCCTGGGCACGGTGTACGCCGGCACGGCCACGCGCACCGTGACGGTGGAACTGCAGGTGAACAACGACTGCCTCATCACGCCCGGGGCCATCAACTTCGGCAGCGCCGCGCTGCCCACGGGCTTCGGCGAGGCCGCGTCGCAGGTGGCGATGGTGTGCACCAGCGGCATGGTCTACACCGTCGGCCTGGGGCCGGGCAGCAACCCGAGCGGCGGGCGGCGCCAGATGGCCAACGGCAGCAACCGGCTGGCCTACGACATCTTCTTCGGCGCGGGCACCACGCCCTGGGGCACGACCGTCGGCTCCCGCGTGTCCAGCAGCCAGGCCACGTCCGGCCCGGCGGGCGGCATCGCCAACGGCACGGGGTCGCACGTGTTTCCGTACCGCGCCCGCGTGTACCCCGACCAGGCCGCGCCGGTGGAGGGCACCTACCTGGACAACGTGGTGGTGGACGTGCAGTTCTGAGCCGCATCACCCATCCAGCCCGTCCGTCCCGAAAATCCAGCCGAACAGGCCGCCAGCGCAATCAACACTAGGGCATTTAGCTATATTTTTAATAGCAAATGCCCATGAACGCCCCGATCAGTGGTGGTGGCCGTGCCCGCCGTGCACGTGGCGGTGCACCACTTCTTCCGGCGAAGCCGGCCGCACCTCGGTCACCTTGCAGGAAAAGCGCAGCGCCTGGCCGGCCAGCGGGTGGTTGCCGTCCAGGTGCACCTCGGGGCCCTTGATCTTGACCACGTTGAACACGTGCTCGCGCCCGTCGTTGCCCGCGCCGCGCAGCTGGCCGCCCACCTTCACGCCGGGCGGGAACTCGCTCTTGGGGATGGTGCGCACCAGGCTTTCGTCACGCTCGCCGAAGGCCTCGGCCGCGGTCAGGTCCAGCGTGGTGGCAAAGCCCGTGGCCTGGCCGTCCAGCACGGCCTCCACCTTCGGAAAAATGCCGTCGTAGCCGCCGTGCAGGTATGCCATGTGGCCGGAATCGAGCGGCTTGCCCTGCGGCGTGGTGACCTTGTAGCTCAAGGTGACGGCGGTGTCTTTGGAGATGTTCATGGAGGGAGGGTCCGGACAGGTCGGTGAATCGGTCGAAGCCGGGCGGCGTGCGCCCGGCGGTGCAGGCCTGCATTGTCGAGCAACGCGCGCACGGATCCCAGGAGGCCCGCCGCGGCGCGACGGCCGCCGTCAGGCATCGTTGCCGTAGACGATGAAGCCGGCGTGCCGCCCCACCTGGTCGTACAGCCGGCGCCCCGCCGCGTTGGTCTCGTGGGTCTGCCAGTACACGCGGCGCACGCCGGCCGCCTGCGCCGCCGCGTACACCCCTTCGATCAGCTGCCGCCCCACGCCCTGCCCGCGCGCGGCCGGCGCGGTGAACAGGTCCTGCAGATAGCAGGTGGGCTCGATGCGCGTGGTGCTGCGGTGAAACAGGTAGTGCACCAGACCGCACAGCGTGCCCCCGGACTCCGCCACGAGCGCGAAGACCGGCTCGGCCGGATCGAAGAAGCGCGCCCAGGTCGTGCGCGTGATCTCGGGCGAGAGGGCCGTCGCGCCCTCGCGGCCATAGAAGGCGTTGTAGCCGTCCCAGAGCGGCTGCCAGGCCGCCCGGTCATCGGGGCGAAGGGGGCGAATCAGAACGGAGCTGGGCATGGCGGTCGGGCAAAGCGTGTGGAAAGGGGGCCGCAGTATGCCGCAGCCGTGCCCCC
>NZ_BAAJYT010000405.1:0-2288 GCF_057541515.1 Acidovorax sp. KNOB132 | reverse complement strand
CCCGGTGGACGTGCCGATCCCGCCGCCTCCGGCCGGCCCGAAGCCGCCGCCGCCGCGCCGCCCGCCCAGGGACAAGCCGGTGCCGCTGAAAAGCCAGGTGTAGAGCAGCGCGATCAGTCCGGCGCCGCCGGCCAGCAGCACGCTGGTAGTGAACAGAAACGCCAGCCCGCCCACGCCGCCGCCCAGCAGCAGGCCGCCCAGGCGGTTGCCGAAAATGCCACGCGCCACCGGGCCGCCCACCATCACGCCGAAGAACAGGAAGATGGCGAGGTCGGTCCAGTCCACGCCCGGCGCGGACCGGGCCGCGCGTTCGCTGGTGTCACTGGGAAGGGGCAGCGATTCGCCGGCGATGCGCGCGCCGATCTGGTTCACCGCGGCGGACAGGCCGCCCGCGTAGTCGCCCTCGCGAAAGCGTGGCTTCATGGCGCCGTCGATGATGCGCGCGGCGGCGATGTCGGGGATGGCCCCTTCCAGCGCCTTGGCCACCTCGATGCGCATCTTGCGGTCGTCCTTGGCCACCAGCACCAGCACGCCGTCGCCCACGTCCTTGCGGCCGATCTTCCAGGCGTTGCCGACCCGGTTGGCGAACGCGGCCAGTTCCTCGGGCGCGGTGGTGGCCACCATCAGCACCACGACCTGCGAGCCATGGGACTTTTCGATGGCGGCCAGGCGCGTGTCCAGCGCCTGCCGGTCGGCCGCGCTGAGCGTGCCCGTCTGGTCGATCACACGCGCGGTCAGTGCCGGCACGGCGCGCTGCGCCTGCGCTGGCGTGCCAAAGCAGCCGATGGCGATCAGAAAGAGAGCTGTCAGCGCGAGGCGGACGTGCGCCAGGGCCATGTCGGGCACTCCGGTGGTGGCGTCAGGGCTTGGACGCCGGCTTGGAGAAGTCCACCGCCGGCGGGGTGGAGATCTGCGCCTCGTTCTGCACGGTGAAGCTGGGCTTCGGGTCGTAGCTGAACACCTTGGCCGTGACGTTGGTGGGGAAACTGCGTGCGAGCACGTTGTATTCCTGCACCGTCTGGATATAGCGGTTGCGCGCCACGGTGATGCGGTTTTCGGTGCCCTCCAGCGTCACGCGCAGGTCGCGGAACGCCTGGTTGGCCTGCAGTTGGGGGTAGCGCTCGGCCACCACCATCAGGCGCGAGAGGGCGCCGGACAGCTCGCCCTGCGCGGCCTGGAATTTGTTGAACGCCTCGGGGTTGTTCAGCGTCTCGGGCGTCACCTGGATGGAGGTGGCCTTGGCGCGGGCCTCGACCACCTTGGTCAGCGTGTCCTGCTCGAAGGCGGCCTCGCCCTTGACGGTGGCGACGATGTTGGGCACCAGGTCGGCGCGGCGCTGGTACTGGTTGAGCACCTCGCTCCACGCGGCCTTGGACTGCTCGTCCAGGCGCTGGAAGTCGTTGTAGCCGCAGCCCGAAAGGGCCAGGACGGCGGCCAGGGTGGCAAGAAGACGTTTCATGGCGCGTGCGCTGGGCCGGGTGCAGGCGACAGTGCCGAAAGGCTGGCAGCGCCCGCGCATTCTGCCCCAGCCCGATCGGGCACCGCGTAGTCCGCCGGGCCGACCGCCCGGCCGGTCCGGCGGCCGCGGGCCGGGCGTTGCGGCCCGCCAGCCCCGACAATAGCGCCACCGCATGACAGCCCACCGAAGCGCCATGACCCGATCCCCCTACCGTGCCGCCACCCTGGGCGGCTCCGCCGACGAGACCGAAGCCGCCTTCTACGAAGCCCTGCAGACGGGCAACCTGGAACGCCTGATGGCGTGCTGGGCCGAGGAGGACGACATCGTCTGCGTCAACCCCGGCGGCCCGCGCCTGCTGGGCGCCGCGGCCATCCGCGCCGCCTTCAGCGCCATGTTCGAGCACGGCACCCTGCGCGCCCGGCCGGCCCAGGTGCACAGGGTGCAGGCCATGGCCAGCGCGGTGCACAGCGTGGTCGAGCACGTCGAAGTGGTGCTGGACGGCGGGGTGCGCGAGGCCATCGTGCAGTCCACCAACGTCTACCACAAGACCCCGCAGGGCTGGCGCCTGGTGGCCCACCACGCCAGCCCGGGCACCGTGCACGAAGCCCAGGCGCCGGGCCACCCGCCGCCGGTGCTGCATTGAGGCGCTGTCCGCCATGTTGTCGGCCCACGGGCTTCAAGCCTTTTAGCCCTCCAGCGCAATAAGTACTAGGGCATATTGCTATGAAATAAAATAGCAATCGAATCCAACCCGGTGCAGGTTGGGCGCGGGTCGAGGCCCGCTGCGACCCACCGCCCGGCCATCCCGAACGGCCCAAAACCCCAGCGC
>NZ_BAAJYT010000404.1:0-2296 GCF_057541515.1 Acidovorax sp. KNOB132 | reverse complement strand
CGCCGCATCGCCGACATCATCAGCGCTGATCGACTCCATCGCCTTCCAGACCAACATTCTGGCGCTGGAACGCCGCGGTGGAAGCGGCCCGGCGCGGCGAGCAGGGCCGGGGCTTCGCCGTCGTGGCCGGCGAGGTGCGCAGCCTGGCCGGCCGCAGCGCCGAGGCGGCCAAGGAGATCAAGGCGCTGATCGGCGCCAGCGTGGAACGGGCGGCGCAGGGCAGCGCCCTGGCCGACCAGGCGGGCAGCACCATGACCGACGTGGTCACCGCCATCCGCCGCGTGACGGACATCATGGGCGAGATCAGCGCGGCCAGCCACGAGCAGTCGCTGGGCGTCTCCCAGGTGGGCGAGGCCGTCACCGAGATGGACCAGGCCACCCAGCAGAACGCCGCGCTGGTCGAGGAGATGGCCGCCGCGGCGAACAGCCTGCGGGCGCAGGCGGAGGAACTGGTGCGGGCGGCGGGAGTGTTCCGGCTGGGGGCCGGGGACGCGGTGGTGCAGCCGGGCGGTACGCTACAAATTCGATAGCAATATGCCCTAGTACTGATTGCACTGGCGGCATTTTTCGCTGGTGTTCCCCCGGGGCCGGCCGCCCCAATTGACCGGTAATCCGGCATCTTTTTGGCCCATCCCGTGAAGCGGTCCGCTTTCACAATCGAGGCCATGAAAGCCCTGCCCTCTCCCCTGATTTCGCGCGCGTCGCGGCTCGTGTGGCTGCTGGCCGCCCTGGCCACCCTGTGCGCGGCGTTGCCCGCCCATGCCCTGCGCATCAAGGAAGTGGCGGCCGTGCAAGGCGTGCGCAGCAACCAGTTGACGGGCTATGGCCTCGTCGTGGGCCTGGACGGCACGGGCGACCAGACCACGCAGATGCCCTTCACCACGCAGGCGATGACGAACTACCTGCAGCAGATGGGCATCAGCCTGCCGCCCGGCACGGCGGCGCCCCAGCTCAAGAACGTGGCGACGGTGATCGTCACCGCCCAACTGCCCGCCTTCGCCCAGCCCGGCCAGACCATCGACGTGAGCGTGTCCTCCATGGGCAACGCCAAGTCGCTCAAGGGCGGCACGCTGATCGCCACGCCGCTGCGCGGCGCCGACGGCGAGATCTACGCCATGGCGCAGGGCAACATGGTGGTGGGCGGTGCCGGGGCGTCTGCCGGCGGCAGCAAGGTGCAGATCAACCACCTGAGCGCCGGCCGCATTCCCGATGGCGCACAAGTGGAACGCTCGGTGCCCACCCCGCTGAACGACAGCGACACCATCACCCTGGGCCTGAACGCCTCGGACTTCCAGACCGCCCGCAAGGTGGCCCAGGCCATCAACGGCAAGCTGGGCAACGGCGCCGGCATCGCCACGGCGCTGGACGGCCGCACGGTGCAGGTCCGCGCGCCCCTGGACCCCGGCGCCCGGGTGAACTTCATCGCCGACCTGGAAGAACTGGCGGTGGCCGACTCCGTCCCCTCCGCCAAGGTCGTCATCAACGCCCGCACCGGCTCCATCGTGCTGAACCAGGCCGTGACGCTGGGCCCCTGCGCCATCGCGCACGGCAACCTGTCGATCACCATCAGCTCCACGCCCGTCATCAGCCAGCCCAACCCGCTGTCGCAAGGGCAGACCGTGGTGGCGCAAAAGAGCGACATCACCGTCAAGCAGGAGCCGGGCAACATCATCCAGATGCCGCCGTCTCCGCAGCTGGCCGACGTGGTGCGCGCGCTCAACACCCTGGGCGCCACGCCGCAGGACCTGCTGGCCATCCTGCAGGCCATCAAGGCCGCGGGCGCCCTGAACGCCGAGCTGGAGGTCATCTGATGACCCAGGCCGCCACCTTGCCGTCCCTGCCCCCCGCGGGACGCGCCCGACCTGACGGGAGACCGCACATGGCCATGACCCTGCCCTCTGCCGCGACCACCACCGCCACCAATGCGCTGGCCGTCGATTCGCGCTCGCTCAACGCGCTCAAGTACGAGGCCGGTCAGAACAGCCCGCAGGCCGCCAAGGAAGCGGCCAAGCAGTTCGAATCGCTCTTCATGCGCGAGATGATCAAGAGCATGCGCGAGGCGACGATGAAGTCCGGCCTCATGGAAGGCGGCCAGGCTGACTTGGGCACCGACATGCTCGACCAGCAGCTGTCCATCCAGATGTCGGGCCGCCAGGGCGGGCTCTCGGAGGCCATCCAGCGCCAGCTGACGCGTCAGATCGGCGGCGGCGATGCCGGCGCCGGCGCCGAGCCCACGTTTTCGGTGCCCTCCACCTTGAGCCTGGGCGCCGCCAGCCAGCGCGCCGCCGCCGTGGCG
>NZ_BAAJYT010000403.1:0-2305 GCF_057541515.1 Acidovorax sp. KNOB132 | reverse complement strand
CCGCCCGCCGGCCCGCGCCACCATCACGCGGGCCGAACGGCTGCGCAACAGGCGCCGCCAGCTCGGCAGCGAGATGCGGTCTCCCAGGAACGAGGCGCGCTCGATCGCCTCCAGCGCGCGGGCATCGGCAGGCACACCGGCATCGATCGCACGCCCGGGCGTGGCACGGGGCCGGGCCTTATTCATGATCGCGCCCGCTGTCCGGGCGCGGGGCCGGGCGCTCCATCCAGTACAGCAGGCACCAGGCGCCGCCCAGCGGCAGGAAGACCACGAGCAGGGCCAGAAAGAGGTGCAGGGCAACGTCGTGCATCGAACAGGTTCTCAGTGCATCCAGTGGGTGGGCCGGGCGATGCGGCCGAATTCCGCGCAGGGCATGCCGGCCGTCAGCAGGCGCAGGCACGCGGCCAGTTCGCCGCGGCGCACGTTCATCTCGATGCGGATGCAGTGCCGGGCCGCATCCACGTCGATGCGGTAGCCCTGCACGCGCGGGCCCAGGATGCGGTGCAGCGAGCGGCGCCCTTCCAGCACGTCGGTATGAAAGAGGCGCAGCGGCAGCACGACGATGTCGCTGTCGGCCGGCGGCCGGGCCTCCAGGGCCACGCGGTGAAGGGTCGGAAAAGCGCAGGAATGCGGCATGGGGCGAGTCGCCGCCACGGGGCCGGAGGGGTGCCGGCGGGCGGTGGCGGGCTGCGGGTGGAACATGGCCCCAGTCTAGGAAAGCCGGCATAAAAACGCCGTAAAAAATGCGCCGGCGCCCGTCAATTCCCCGTCAACCCGCCCGGGCGGCGGCCCGCCGCCGGGCCGGCAGGCGCCCGGGCGGCCAGCTGCGGGACAATGCGGCTCCCCGCGTGCCCACAACGACATTTCCACCATGAAGACCGCGCAGATCGAACCCTTCTTCGCCGCCCTGAAGGCCGCCAACCCCATGCCCAACACGGAGCTGGAATACACCACGGTGTTCGAGCTGCTGGCCGCGGTGCTGCTCTCGGCCCAGGCCACCGACGTGGGCGTGAACAAGGCCACGCGCAAGCTCTTTCCGGTGGCGGGCACGCCGCAGGCCATCCTCGACCTCGGGCTGGAAGGGCTGGAGGGCTACATCAAGACCATCGGGCTGTACCGCAGCAAGGCCCGTCACCTGATGGCCACCTGCCGCATCCTGGTGGAGCAGCACGGCGGCGTGGTGCCCCGCACCCGCGAGGCGCTGGAGGCCCTGCCCGGCGTGGGCCGCAAGACGGCCAACGTGGTGCTGAATGTGGCGTTCGGCCAGCCCACCATGGCGGTGGACACGCACATCTTCCGCGTCAGCAACCGCACGGGCCTCGCGCCCGGCAAGAACCCGCTGGCGGTGGAGCTGCAGCTCATGAAGCGTGTTCCTGCGGCCTACGCGGTGGACTCGCACCACTGGCTGATCCTGCTGGGCCGCTACGTGTGCCAGGCGCGCAAGCCGCGCTGCTGGGAATGCGTGGTGGCGCCGTACTGCGACTACCAGCCCAAGACCCCGCCGCCGTGACAGGACGGCTGGGCATTAAAAGTGCCTCCAGCACAATTGGTACTAGGGCGTATAGCTATATTTTTCATAGCAAACCGCCCTTGGCGCCCGGGGTGGCGGATTCACCCCACGGCCGGCACCGCGCGCCGCCGGATCAGGCGCGCAGTTCGCGCAGCAGCTTGCCCACATCGAGGCCCTGCGCACGTTGCTGGATCTGCGGCGCGTAGCGCTGCTGCAGGTTGCGCGCCTCGTCCACCGTGCGCGAGAAGGAGGATTTGAGCGCGTCCTTGCCCAGCGTGCGGCCCCCGGCGTAGTACCGCTGCGCCACCTTGCCCAGCGCGTACGTGGTGGCGAACGAGAACGCCGAGCCCGTGGCGGCGCTGCCCACCGCGCGGCCCATGCCGCCCATCACCTTGCCCAGCAGCCCGCCCACCAGCTTGCGGCCGAACTGCTCCACATACTGCGAGGTGAGGCCCACGCCCACCGTGGCGAGAAAGTCGGTGATGTGGCCCTTGTCCAGCTCGTAGCCGTACAGCTTGCCGATGCGGTAGACCAGTCGCGTCTGCAGCGGAATGATCGCCATGGAGGCCAACGACTGCGGCAACAGTTCCAGCGCCCCGTTCAGGATGGAGGCATTCAGCACCATGGAGTCGATCTCGGCCGCATGGGGATCGACGGCCGGCGCCGGCGCGCCACCCGGTACCGGCGCTGGCACCGGTGCCAGCGCCGGTACCGGGTGGCGCGCCGGCGCGGCCGTCGATCCCATGCGCCGAGATCGACTCCATGGTCTGAATGCCTCCATCCTGAACGGGGCGT
>NZ_BAAJYT010000402.1:0-2316 GCF_057541515.1 Acidovorax sp. KNOB132 | reverse complement strand
CTGCTGCCGCGGGACTTCGTGGAAGACGAGGCGCGCACCAGCCTGCCGGCGCTGCGCGCGCACTTCGGCGTGCAACGCTTCGTGGCGCTGGGGCACAGCGTGGGCGGCGGCATGGCGGCCCATTGCGCGGCAACGCGGGGCACGCCGGGTGACGGCCCCGGCGGCGCGGCGGGCAGCGACTGCGACGCGCTCATCACCATCGCCGCCCAGGCCTGCGTGGAAGAGCGCACGCTGCAGGGCATCCGCGAGGCGCGGGACCAGTTCAACCAACCCGGCGCCCTGGAGCGCCTGGCCCGCTACCACGGCGCCGACCAGGCGCGCTGGGTGCTGAGCGCGTGGGTGGACACCTGGCTGCACCCGGGTTTTGCCGATTGGTCGCTCGCCGAGGCCATGGCGCGCGTCACCTGCCCCGTGCTGGCCCTGCATGGGGACCGCGACGAATACGGCTCCACGGAACAGCCCGAGCGCATCGCCCGCTGGGCCGCCGGGCCGGCGCGTGTGGACATCCTGCCCGGCGTGGCGCACGTGCCCCACCGCGAACAGCCCGACGCGGTGGCCCAGCGGATCGCGGGGTTCCTGGCCGGCCTGCCCGCGGGCCCGGCGGACGGCACCGGCCATCCCCCGCAGCAACCGCCCTCAACGCCGGGCTGACGCCTGCCGCGCTGAAAACCGTCCCGACCGCAGCGAGCGCCTCACGCCTTGGGCGGCCGATGCAGTGCGCAGAGCTTGTTGCCGTCCGGATCGCGCAGATACGCCAGGTACAGCGCGCCGCTCGGGCCCTCGCGAAAGCCCGGCGGGTCTTCGCAGGTCGTGCCACCGTGGGCGACGCCCGCGTCGTGGAACGCCTGCGCCTGTTCCGGCGACTGCACGGTGAACCCGATGGTGCTGCCGTTGCCGTGGCAGGCCGGCTCGCCGTTGATGGGCGTGGAGATCGCGAACGTGCCCGTGGGGCTGCGGTAGAAATAGCGGTTCTTGTGGGCGGACCCGGGGGCGATGCCCAACGTGCCGAGCACCGCGTCGTAGAACCGCTTGGACACTTCCAGATCGCTCACACCCAACATCACATGACTGAACATGGCTTTTGTCTCCGTGGCACCCGTCGCCGGGCAAAAAAGGGATCGGACGATGGTAGCGGCCGCCTGCCCGCGTGCGGGTCGCCCGCGGGCGCTGCGCGCCGCCTTGGCGACATCCCGGAGGGGTTCGGGCCGGTGGGGGAAGACCCTCCGGGTCCGCGCTGATAAACCAAGCATCAAAATGGCCACCAGCGCAATTGACACCAGGGCATATTGCTATCAAAAGCAGAGCGTCATGTTTTGATCCTGCGCCAACCGCTGCCTGCAACCCATTCCCATCTCACCTCATCCCCATCCCCATCCCATCCACCCTGCCGCTCCTCCCGCCATGCCACCCACCCACTTCACCCCCGTCCCGCTCGACAAGGCCTACCGTCTGCTCAACCACGGCCCGACCGTGCTCGTCTCGGCCCACCACGCCGGCACCGACAACGTGATGGCCGCCGCCTGGGCCTGCGCGCTGGACTTCAGCCCGCCCAAGGTCACGGTGGTGATCGACAAGGCCACACGCACGCGCGAGCTGGTGGAAGCCAGCGGCCAGTTCGCGCTGCAGCTGCCCACGCAGGCCATGGCCGCGCTCACCGTGGGCGTGGGCACCGACAGCGCCAAGGCGCGGGCCGACAAGCTGCAGCACTACGGCGTGGAGTTGTTCCACGCGCCCGGCCACGACGCCACGCCCCTGGTGCAGGGCTGCGCCGCCTGGCTGGTGTGCCGCGTGGTGCCCGAGCTGCACAACCAGCAGGCGTACGACCTGTTCATCGCCGAGGTGGTGGCCGCATGGGCAGATGAGCGGGTGTTCCGGGAAGGGCACTGGCACTTCGGGGAAGCGCCGGAGGCACTGCGCACGCTGCATTACGTGGCGGGCGGGCAGTTTTATGCGACGGGGGCTTCGGTGCGGGTGTAAGGGAGGGAAGACGCTCATTTCATGCGTCGGATACTGAAGTGACTGGGATCGAATAAAAGGCGGCTGTGTGATTACCGCTTGGAACCTTATGTCAGCGGTGAGGCAGCAACTGCCTGACGATTCGCGTCGATTTGTGCATCGAAGGCGAATACAGATTAATAGCGATGAACTTGGCTATTTAAGCGTAAGCAGCCACCCAAAAGCTAAAAAACCGACTATGCCACAAACAAAAAAAATGACCCAAAACAACTTTGAACTATGAAAGACGACCTGGGAACAGAGGTAAAGCAGCCATACCACCACCAAGCTGACCATCTAATCCGAAAGGCAAACTCTTGA
>NZ_BAAJYT010000401.1:0-2326 GCF_057541515.1 Acidovorax sp. KNOB132 | reverse complement strand
CGGCCTGGGCCTGCCGCGATGCGCCGGCGCGGCACGGTGCCGGGCGCCTCCACCATGCGCGTGCTGCGGGCCTGCGCCGTCTGCGCGAGTTCGCCGATCAGCGTGGCCTCGGGCAGGTTCTTCCAGTAGCGCGTGGGCATCTCCTTGCGCATCATGTCCAGCTTCAGGCGCGCGGGGTTGAAGATGTTCCGGTAGTAGGTGAGCCACAGCGCCTCGCCCGCATCCGGTGGCGGCGCGTCGCTGCGCTGCGCCGCCGGGCCCCGGTGCAGCCGCTGGCCGTCCCAGCGCACGCTGCGTCCGGCGTGAGGATGGCCCAGCGCATCTGGGTGAAGCGGCGCGCGAAGAACGGCGCGTTGGCCTCGGTGATCCAGTGGTCCGGCTCGAACCAGGCGATGTGCAGCGTGCCTCCGTCGGGCTCGGGCACGGGCCGGAACCGCACGAAGGCGCGCATCTTGTGCATGTCGCGCTTCACGGCGCGGTCCAGGTGCTGCAGCCGCAGGCGGTCGGGGTCCAGCGGGTCGTGGCGCAGGCCCGGCTCGTGCGCGAGCCGCCACAGCAGCCGGTACATCAGCGCGAAGCGGCCGGGGTCGCGGTGCAGCACCACGCGCTCGCACCGCTGCAGGAACTCGCGTGGCACCCGCAGCGGGGACGCGGGCGGCGGTGCATCGGGCGAAAGGGATGCGCCCGGAGGGCGCGCGGCATCGTCCGCTGTCGCCGTGCCGGCCTCTCCGGGCCCCTCGGCGAACAGGTCGCCCGCCGCGTCCGCGGCCGTGAACCATTGCACCTGCTGCGGCGGGTGGCCGCCTTGCAGCAGCGTGCGCGCCGCCGCGCGAAAGCCCGCCCAGTCGGTGGCGTGGCCCAGGGTCACAGTGGTGACCGCACCGGTGGTTGTGGTGGTGGCGTCGTCCATCAGCCGAACAGCGAGGCCTGCACGGGCGGCGCGGGGGCGGTGGGGGCGCCCGCCAGCGGGACCGGCCGTGCCGGCGTGGCGAAGAACGCCTGCAGGTGCACCGAATCGAGCAGGCGCCCCGGCCGATGGTCCACCGTCTCGACGAACGGCAGCACCTTCTTGAGCGGCACGCGCAGGCGCGACAGGTCGGCATGCCGCACGCGCCGCACCCGGCGCGAGGCCAGCAGCCGGTCCACCGAGCCCACGCCCAGACCGGGCACGCGCAGCAGCATCTCGCGCGGGGCGGTGTTGAGGTTGACCGGGAAGCGCTCCGGGTGCGCGATGGCCCAGGCGAGCTTGGGGTCCATGTCCAGCGACAGCATGCCGCCCTGGCGCGCGGGCACGATCTCCTCGTGCGCGAAGCCGTAAAAGCGCATCAGCCAGTCGGCCTGGTACAGCCGGTGCTCGCGCACCATGGGCGGGGCGGCCAGCGGCAGCGCGCGCGAGGCGTCCGGAATGGGGCTGAAGGCCGAGTAGTACACGCGCCGAAGGCGAAAGCCACCGTACAGCTGGGCGCTCGTGGCCAGGATGGTGCGGTCGTCCGCCGCATCCGCGCCCACGATCATCTGCGTGCTCTGGCCCCCCGGGGCGAAATGCGGCGCGGCGGCCCGCCGCGTGCGGCCAGGCAGCGAGACGACCTGCGCGGCGCCCTGCTGCTCGCGCCGGGCCTGCCGGGCATCGGCGATGTGTCCGGCCATGCGCGCCATCGAGCGCGGATGGCGGCGCCGTCCTTCTCGGGCGCCAGCGCCGCCAGGCCCTGCGTTGTGGGCAGCTCCACGTTGATGCTCAGGCGGTCGGCGTAGCGGCCGGCGCGCTGCATCAGCTCCGGCGAGGCATCGGGAATGGTCTTGAGGTGGATGTAGCCGCGAAAGTCGTGCTCCTCGCGCAGCACGCGGGCCACCTCCACCACCAGCTCCATGGTGTAGTCGGGGCTCTGGATGATGCCGCTGGACAGGAACAGCCCCTCGATGCAGTTGCGCCGGTAGAAGTCGAGCGTGAGGTCCACCACCTCCTGCACCGTGAACCGCGCGCGCTGCACGTTGCTGCTCACGCGGTTCACGCAGTACAGGCAGTCGTACAGGCAGAAGTTGGTGAGCAAGATCTTGAGCAGCGAGATGCAGCGCCCGTCCGGCGCGTAGCTGTGGCAGATGCCCGAGCCCTCGGTGGAGCCGATGCCGCGCCCACCCACGGAGTTGCGTGGCGCCGCGCCGCTGGAGGCGCACGAGGCGTCGTACTTGGCGGCGTCGGCGAGGATGGCGAGTTTGGCGTCGAGAATCACTGTATGAATTTACAGTGATGTGCGGCGGGCCGCAATGGAAATCTGCTGCGCTACTAAAAATGTAGCACTATGCCCTAGAAAAATATGCGCTGGAGGCC
>NZ_BAAJYT010000400.1:0-2341 GCF_057541515.1 Acidovorax sp. KNOB132 | reverse complement strand
CGCCGCACGACCCCCTGCAGTCCGCGGCGGCCGAAGTGCGCCGCACGCTCGACTTCTCGCTGACCGCCGCCGACGAATCCGCACCGGGCGGCGGCGCGAAGCGGCGCCGCGAGCGCAAGCCCTCGCGGCCCTTGCCCCGGCTGTGAAGAACCATCAAGGCATGAGCGCAACGGACACCCACCCCGCGGCCGAGGGCGCCGCCATCTGCCACCTGGCCGGCACCGAAGTCCACCTGCTGCCCGACCGTTCCATGTGGTGGCCGGCCGGCCGCACGCTGTTCGTGGCCGACGTGCACCTGGGCAAGTCCGACACCTTCCGCGCGCGCGGGCTGCCCGTGCCCTCCGGCACCACGCGCGACAACCTCGATCGGCTGTCGGCCCCGATCGCCCGGCAAGGCGCGCAGCGGCTGGTGGTGCTGGGCGACTTCCTGCATGCGGCCGAAGCCCAGTCGCCTGCGGTGCTGGCCGCCCTGTCGGCATGGCGCGCCGCGCATGCGGCGCTGCAGGTGGTGCTGGTGCGCGGCAACCACGACAGCCACGCCGGCGATCCGCCGGCCGGCCTGGGGTTCGCCATCGTGGACGAGCCCTGGCCGATCGGGCCGTTCGCGTGCTGCCACTACCCGCAGGCGCACGGCACGCTGCACGTGCTCGCCGGCCACGTCCATCCCGCCGTGGTGCTGCGGGGGCGGGGGCGCGACGCCCTGCGCCTGCCGTGCTTCGCGGTGGAGCCGCAACTCACCGTGCTGCCGGCGTTCGGCGAGTTCACCGGCGGCCAGACGATGACCTCCGGCCCGGAGCGCCGCTTTTTCGCCGCCGGCGGCGGGCGGGTGTGGGCGGTGCCGGGCATGGGGGACTCCGTGAGGCCCAGCTGAAGCGGGGGGCCGCCTGCAGCGGCTCAGGCCGCGTCCGGCTCGGGCTTCATGGGATGCATCGGCGCGTCAAGACCCGCCAGGTGCCGCAGCAGCCGGTCCTCCTCGTGCTGCCACCGCGCCTCCACCGCCCGGGCGCGGATGGAGTATTCGACCTGCCCCTCCAGGTCCGTGGAAGCGGGAATGTCTTCGTCGAAGAACGGATCGTCGTCGCGCGCGTGCTGGAGCCAAGCGAATGCACGGGAGTGCAGCGCCTTCATGCCTTCGCGCCAGGTCGTGTGGCCCATGCGGAAGTCACCGTAGGCGGCGGGGTCGCGGGCCTGTTGCATCACGGCTTTTTCCAGATCGTTCACGTCCTTTTGGCGCAGCACGCTCAGCTGCAGGGCCTGCACACCCGTCACGGTGCCTTCCGGCAGATCAAGGCGATTGCGCAGCGCCTGCTTGGCATGCATCAGGGTCTCCAGTGGCTCCCGCGTCAGCTGGCGCCTGGGCCAGGGCCCCAGGTCCTGGCGCTGCAGTTCGCGGTGAATGAACCGGGTGACCTCGCTCTCCAGCAAGGCCAGCCGAAATTGCTGTCCCGCCCATTGGTCGAACTGCGCGGCGTCCACCCGGCCGCTGCGGATGTCCGCCACTATCTGGTGGTTGCGAACGGCCAGCAGCGCCTTGGAAAAGCCTTCGAGCACGTTGTCCCGGCAACTGCCCAGGGCCGTCTGCGCAATCAGGTAGACCTGCGCCCGCAGGTCGGGGTCGCCCGCCACCGCATGGATGACGGCGGCGACCTGCTCCGCCCGCTGCGCCACCGCCGTGGATGAGCTGCCATCATGGCCATCGTGGCTGGCATCGCGCAGCCGTGCGAGCAGGCGAGCGAAAGCGGGGGCCTGGGGTTCGTCGTCGAAGGTGCTCAACGCGGCGGCATCGGGATGGTCTCGGCCCAGCCACTGGGCGATTTCCCAGCCCAGCGGCATCGTCTGGCGCTGCAGGTCCCGGGCGAGTTCTTCGCCCTCGCTGTCTTCCCCTTCGTCCTCCGACTCGACATCGTCGTCTTCGAAGCGCACCAGAAGGCCCCGCAATTGCCAGATGGCCTCCGCCGTGACCGGGTGCAACGCCGCGTTACTGGCCCGGGCCTCCAGCCCGTCGCGCAATTCGGGCAGGGGACCCAGTTCCACGAGCAGGTCGGCCGATACGCGCAGCACCTGCTGTGCCCGCTGCGGGTGGGCCTCCAGCATGTCCAGTAACGCGAAGACCTGGGCCGAATGGGGCGTGCCGTGAATGCCGAGTTCCGCATGGTTCACGAATGGGAGCGTGAGCGGGTCCGGCGCTGCGTCGTCATCGCTGAGCCAGTCTTCTTCGTCGGAATCCGAGGTCTGGGACGACTCGGCTGAGGATGAGGATGAGGATGGCGGCGTGTTGTTCAGATCCGGCAGGTCGGGTGGTTGGGGCAGTGCAACGTTCAGATCCGGCAGGTCGGGTGGT
>NZ_BAAJYT010000399.1:0-2360 GCF_057541515.1 Acidovorax sp. KNOB132 | reverse complement strand
GCCAGCGCGGCGGCGGGCTCCCGCAGGCCCGCGCCGTCGCCCAGCGGCGGCAGGTGGGCGGTGCGCTCGGCCTCGGTGAGCTGGGGGTAGCCCACGTACATCATCACGATGCCGGAGACGAACCACATGGCGAAGAAGCCGCACAGCAGCACCCCCAGCCAGCGGTGGGTGAGAAACAGCCAGCGCTTGGCGCGCACAGGGCGGGTCCAGTCCATGGTGCGTTTCCCGTCGGCGTTCAGAACGCCACCTGCAGCGACACGTCCACCGTGCGCGGCGCACCCAGGTACACCTGCGCGCTGCGCGCTTCGGCCGCGTAGATGCGGTCGGTGGCGTTGCGCAGGTGGCCCGAGAGCGTGGCGGTGGGCGAGAGCTTCCACGACAACCCCAGGTCCAGCAGCGTGTACGAGGGCCAATACTGCGTGTTGGCCGCGTCCGCAGAGATACGCCCCACGCGCCGCGCGCCCGCCGTGGCCTGCAGCGCGGGCGTGACCGCATAGCCCAGCCACAGGTTGGCCACGCTCTCGGGCGTGTTGGTGGGCGTGCGGCCGGCCAGCGACACGCCGCCCTGCACGAACTGCTCGTAGCGGGCGCGGGTGCGCATCGCGTTGGCCTGCAGCTGCCAGCGGTCGGTCAGGCGCAGGCCCACGGCGACCTCCGCGCCGCGCGACGACTGCTCGCCCACCAGCACGGTGAACGCGGGGTTGTTGGGGTCCTGCGAGGCGATGTTGCGCCGCGTGATCTGGAACGCCGCCACCGTGGCCGTGCCCCGTCCGCCCCAGAAGTCGAACTTGGCGCCCGCTTCCAGCTGCCGGCCCGTGGTGAGCGCGCTGTTGTTGGCCACGTCGGCGAACGAGGCCGTGGACAGGGAGCCCGACGGCGGGTCGCTCGCCGTGGCGTACTGGGCGTACACGTTGGCGCCGGGGGCCACGTCCCACACCACGCCCAGGCGGCCGGTGGTGGGCGTGTAGCTGCGCTCGAACGTGGCGGGGCTGGTGGCGGTGACGGCGCGGCGGTTGGTCAGGTCCAGCGCGATGCGCTCCTGCCGCAGCGCCGCCACCAGGTTCACGCCGGGCACCAGGGCCGTGCGGTTCTCCACGAACACCGCGGTGGTCTGCACGCGGTTGTCGCGGTCGGCGCGAAAGCCGGGGGCCATGCCGGGAATGTCGAAGAACCGCTCGGTCGTGAAGCGGTACGGGTCCACCGTGCTCACCGTGCCGGCCAGGCTGTTGGGAAAGCGCGTCTGCCGGTTCACGCTCACGTCCAGGCCGAAGGCCCAGTCGCTCGGCCGGCCGGC
This sequence comes from Acidovorax sp. KNOB132, assembly GCF_057541515.1. NCBI lineage: Bacteria > Pseudomonadati > Pseudomonadota > Betaproteobacteria > Burkholderiales > Comamonadaceae > Acidovorax > Acidovorax sp. KNOB132. The sequence goes on along the minus strand of NZ_BAAJYT010000399.1, from coordinate 1,066 downwards.
CAGCGTGCCGTGCCAGGTGGCCTCGGTGCGGTTGCCCACCAGCTGCTGGTCGTGCCGCTGCAAATAAGCGCTGCCGCGCGAGACCAGGGTGTTGGCCGCGTTGAACTGGTAGGTCTCCACGTTGCGGTAGTCGCGCAGCGCGTCGTAGGTATAGAGCGTGTTGCGCCACTGCAGGGCGTCGGACACGCGCCACTGCGCCACCGAGCGCAGCCACTGCACGCGGTGGGCGTACATGCCGTCGCTGCTGTTGTAGTTGGCAAAGCGCGTCCCGGGATCGATGCGCAGCGCGCCCACGGCGGGGTTGAGCACCGGCGTGCCCCAGTAGGGGCGGTCCACCGCGTCCTTCTGGTACTCGTACGCCAGCAGGTGCGTGAAGCCGCCGCCCAGGTCGGACAGCAGCGATGCGGCCAGCTGCGTGGACCGGGTCTGCGTGCCGGTGGTCCAGCTGCCGGCGTCGCGGTGGTTCACGTCGATGCGCGCGAAGTGGCTCGGCCCTGCGCCGCCGTCCTGCGGCCCCGCGATGCGGCGGTTGAGGCCCGCCGAGGCTTCCTTGAGCCCGTACGAGCCCGCGCGCAGCCGGCCTTCCGCGAAGTCGCCGCTGCGGTCGGGCGTCTTGGTGATGTAGTTGAGCGAGCCGCCCACGGCCCCCGCGCCGTACAGGAAGCTCGACGCGCCGCCGACGGCCTCCACCCGGTCGTAGATCCAGCTGTCCACCGCGCGGGTGGCGCTGCCGTATTGCACCGTGATGCCGTTGTACAGCTGCGTGACCGAGTTGTTGCTGAAGCCCCGGTAGCTGGCCGCCATCGAGCCCGGCGCGTTGTGCGCGGTCACGCCGGGGATCGCCCGCAGGATCTCCTGCGTGTCCTGCGCGCCACGGGCTTCGATGGTGGCGCGGTCCACCACGGTGACCGAGGCGGGTGTCTCGCGCGGCGTGAGGCCCAGGCGGCTGCCGGTCTCGGCGGGGGTGTCCAGGTTCAGCCGGCCCAGGGGCTCGGCCGGCGTGCCCGAGACGGTCACTGGCGCCAGCGTGGGCACGGGCGACAAGGGCGCGTCCTGCGCCGGGGCG
>NZ_BAAJYT010000398.1:0-2364 GCF_057541515.1 Acidovorax sp. KNOB132 | reverse complement strand
GGGCGCGCTTCGAAGCCGGCATCGCGGCCATCGAGCTGCACGAACGCGCGCTGCTGTCGCGCCTGCTGAACGGCGGCGACGGCGTGGGTGCGGTGCCCGGGCTGCGCGCCATGCCGGGCGTGGAGGTGTTCCTGGACCACCCCGACCTCACCCGGCGCGACCTGATCGTCGGCATCGGCTTTCCGCACCTGGACTGCACCAGCGCCGTGCGCGAGTACGGCGCACGCGGCGTGACGGTGTACGAGCGTTCGGCCTCCAGCCTGTATTCGCGCCGCATGCTGGAGTCGTTCGGCCTCGCGGGCGCGGTGCGCGTCTCGCCGCTGCACTGCCATTCGACGGCCGACGTGGACCGGTTCCTCGCGGTGACGCAGGACATCGCCCAGGCGTTCGCCGCGGCGTGAACGGCGGGCCGGCCGGGGCGGGGCGGGCCGGCCACACTGGAGGCGAAAAAGGCCTCCAGCGCATGGACCACTAGGGCATTTTGCTATCAAAACAATAGCACCATGCACCGCCCGCCTGACGGGGAGAAAGGCGTGCACCGCCTCAATTTCTCCTCAATTGGATTGCAAAGTTCCTCCATCCCCCAACGAAGGAAAAGGAGAGGAACCATGAACACATCCACCCCATTGGCCACCGCAGCCACTGACATCGCAGCATCCACCGCGGACCAGCGGCGGCGCCTGGCACTCAGCACCATCGGCTCCCTGGGCATCGCCACCCTGCTGGGCTGCGGCGGAGGCGGCTCCGACGCCGTGGCCGACAGTTCGGGCACGGGGACAGGCACCGGTACGGGCACTGGAACCGGGACAGGAACGGACACGGGGACAGGCACCGGCACCGGCACGGGTACGGGAACTGGCACCGGAACGGGAACCGGCACGGACACCACCTGCTCCGTCGTCCCCGAGGAAACCGCCGGCCCCTACCCCGCCGACGGCTCCAACGCCAGCAACTCCAACTACAACGTGCTCGCGCTCAGCGGCATCGTGCGCCAGGACATCCGCAGCAACATCGGCGCGTCCACCACCGTGGGCGGCGTGCCGCTCACCCTCACCATCACGCTCACCAACACGCGTGCCAGCTGCGCGGCGCTGCAGGGCTATGCCATCTACCTGTGGCATTGCTCGCAGGGCGGCGACTACTCGGTCTACACCGAGCGCAGCATCGCCGCCAACTACCTGCGCGGTGTGCAGGCCACCGATGCGAGCGGCACGGTCACCTTCACCACCATCGTGCCGGGCTGCTATGCCGGGCGCATGCCCCACATGCACCTGGAGGTGTATCCCAGCCTGTCGGTGGCCACCACGGCCAGCAACAAGGTCAAGACCACCCAGCTCGCGTTCCCCACGGACACCCTGCGCTCCATCTACACGGCCAATTCGGGCTACAGCGCCAGCGTGTCCAACCTGGCGGCGATCACCTTCGCCACCGACAACGTGTTCAGCGACGGCACCGACCTCGAGATGGTGACCATGCAAAGCAACGGCAGCGGCGGCTACACCGCCGCCATCACGATCTCGATCGCCGCCTGAGCGCCACCGGGGCCGTTGCCCCGGTGTGTTCCCTGCCCCTGGGCCCGGCCCCGGGCCTTCTTCCCTCTGCCAGAAAGGCACGTGACACCATGCACCCTCCCCGCCACACGACCATCACCCTCGCCGGCCTCTGCCTGGGCCTGTCCCTCGCCGCCTTCACCTGCGGCGCCCTGGCCCAGGGCGCGCCGGGCGGGCAGCCCCCCGGCCCGCCGCCCGAGGCCTACACCGCCTGCAAGGGCCAGACCGAAGGCGCCTCGGTCACGCTGACCATGCCGGACGGCAGGACCCTGTCCGGCACATGCCGCACAATGAACGGCACCCTCGTGGCCATGCCCGCCGGCGGCCCCCCTCCAGGCGCTGGCGGCCCGCTCCCCTCCCGCTGACCCCCGACCAGCCGCCCATGCCCCGCCTCACGCTGCAAAGCAAAGCCTTCCTCGCGCTCACCCTGTTGCTGGCCGTGCTGCTGCTGCTTTTCGTGGGGTTCTCGCGCCTGGGGCTGCAGCGCGGGCTGGGCCCGTACGTGGCCGAGATCGAGCTGGCCCGCATGGACTGGCTGGCCGCGCGGCTGCAGCGCATGCACCTGCTGCATGGCGGCTGGCAGACGCTGCGCACCCAGCCCGAGCTGTGGCGCGAGATGCGCCGCCCGGCGACAGTCCCGCGCTGCGCAGCAGCGCCCAGGGCGCGGCCAGCCCGAACGGCCGCAGCGGCGACAACACCACCGCCGGCAACGAGGGCCGCGGCGGCGGCTTTCGGGAGCGCCCCCCGCCGCCGCCCGACTTCGGCGAACCCGGTGAAGGCCCGCCGCCCGATGGCTATTCGCCCGATCGCACCG
>NZ_BAAJYT010000397.1:0-2368 GCF_057541515.1 Acidovorax sp. KNOB132 | reverse complement strand
AGCTCGGGCGCGGCGGGCGCGCCGGCGCGCGGGCCGCCGCAGCCGCCCTTGGTGCACTGCTTCTTGCCGGCGCCGCCCAGCAGCGTGTCGAACTCCTGCGCCACCAGTTCGCGGTGCGCATCGAGCTGGTGCAGGAAGGCGCAGGTGCCCAGGCCCAGGGTCTGGGCGATCCAGGCCAGGTCGTCGTCGCGCGTGGGCAGCACGTGGGTCTGCTGGTCGTCCAGGTACTGGATGCGGTGCTCCACCTGGCGCAGGAAGGTGTAGGCCGCGGCCAGCGCCTCGGCGGTCTCCTGCGGCATGAGGCCGGCGCGCGCGATGCGCTGCAGCGCCTCCAGCGTGGGGCGGCAGCGCAGCTCGGGGAACTGCCCGCCGCGCACCACCTGCAGCAGCTGCACGGTGAATTCGATCTCGCGGATGCCGCCGCGCGAGAGCTTCACGTCGTTGGCGCGCTCGGGGTGGCCGGCGCTGCGCTTGGCGGCGTGGTCGCGGATCTGCCGGTGCAGCGAGCGCAGCGCGTCGAACACGCTGTAGTCCAGGTAGCGCCGGAAGACGAAGGGCAGCACCACCCCGCGCAGGGCCTGCACCGGCTCGCCGATGACGCTGCTGCGCGGCGCGACCACGCGGCTCTTGAGCCAGGCGAAACGCTCCCATTCGCGGCCCTGCACCTGCAGGTATTCCTCCAGCGCGGCCAGCGACACGGCCGCCGGGCCGGAGTTGCCGTTGGGCCGCAGCGCCAGGTCCACCCGGAAGACGAAGCCGTGCTCGGTGGTGTCGCCGATCAGGCCGTAGATGGCCTTGACGGCGTGGCCGAAGTACTCGTGGTTGGAGATGCGGTTGCGGCCCTCGGCGTTGCCGGCGGTCTCGCCGTCGTGTTCGTACACGTAGATCAGGTCGATGTCGCTGGACACGTTCAGCTCGCGCGCGCCCAGCTTGCCCATGCCGATGATCCACAGCTCGACCGGCTGGCCTTCGGGGCCGCGCGGGGCGCCGTGGCGGGCGTCGAGCGCTTCGCGGGCCTGCACGCAGGCCTGGTCCAGGGCCAGTTCGGCCAGCTCGGTGGTGGCCCGCGTGATGTCGGCCAGCGGTGCGCCCTGTTCGCAATCGAGGCGCACCAGCCGCTCCATCACCACCTGCCGCAGGATGCGCAGGGCCGTGCCGGTGTCGTGCCCGCGGGCCCGCAGGGCGGCCAGCGCCTCGGCCATGGTGGCCCGCGTGGGGGCGCCGGGCGGGAGCACGGCGAACGCGTCGGCATAGCGCCGGTGCAGCCGCTGGTGGAAGCGGGAATGGCTCGCCAGCGGGCCGTCGACGGCGGCGCTGGGGATCTCTGGAACGTCAGTGCAAGACAGCGGCATAGCAAGGGCCCGGGGCCTGAAAACCGTACATAACGACACCGTTTGATGCTGAACCCGCACAGCGGGCGCGGGTCATAATTCCCTTCGCATCCCAACCCACCAATGATTGAACAGCCACCGAACCCCTCACGCCTGCTCCGATGCCTGGCAGGTCTTGCGCGGTGGTCCCTGGGCCTGCTCATCGCCTTCTGGCTGCTGGTGGCCGCCGCCTGGGGGGTGCTTCACGGCTGGATTGTGCCGCGTATCGGCGACTTCCGTCCGCAGCTGGAAGCCCATGCCACACGGGCGCTGGGGGTACCGGTGCGCATCGGTGCGCTGTCGGCCCGCTCCGAAGGGCTGGTGCCCACCATCGAGCTGAACGACGTCGCCCTGCTGGACCCCCAGGGCCGCGAGGCCCTGAAGCTGCCGCGCGTGGTGGGGTCGCTGTCGCCGCGCTCGGTGCTGCGCATGGGGTTCGAGCAGCTGTACATCGAACGCCCCGAACTCGACGTGCGCCGCATGGCGGACGGCCGCATCTTCATCGCCGGGCTGGCGTTCCGCCAGAGCGCGGGCGGCGACAGCGCGGGCGCCGACTGGCTGTTTTCGCAAAGCGAGGTCGTGCTGCGCGGCGGCACCGTGCGGCTGACCGACGAGCAAAGCCAGGAGCCGCCCCTGGCGCTGGGACAGGTGGACCTGCTGCTGCGCAACCGGGGCTGGCGCCACGGCATGCGGATCGAGGCCACGCCGCCGCCGCAGTGGGGCGACCGGTTCAAGCTCACCGGGCAGTTCCGCCAGCCGTTCCTGACGACGCACGGCGGGTCGTGGCAGCAGTGGACGGGGCAGCTGTTCGCCGATTTCTCGCGCGTGGACGTGTCCCGGCTGCGCCACCATGTCCACATCGACGGCGTGCAGGTGGCCGAGGGCCGCGGCGCGCTGCGCGCGTGGGTCGATTTCCAGCGCGGGCAGTTCGTCGGCGGCACGGCCGACCTGGCCCTGGCCGGGGGTGAACGCCCGCCTGGGGCGAGGGGGCTGGAGCC
>NZ_BAAJYT010000396.1:0-2371 GCF_057541515.1 Acidovorax sp. KNOB132 | reverse complement strand
CGGGGTGCTGGCGAACAGCGCGCGCGGCGCCTGCCCGCCGTCGGGCACCTGCGACCACACCAGGCCCATGGGCGACACGCCGGCGTAGCTGCCCGACCGCGGCGCGTCGCGCGACAGGTCCACCCTGCCCTGGGCATCGACCTCGAAGACGGCCTCGGCGTGCCAGGCGACGCCCGGGCCGCGCAGGGTGTGGCTGCGCAGCGTGACGGTCTCGCCCGGCACGAGTCCGCTGGCCACGATGTGGCGCGGCACGTCGATCAGCGCGTCGGCGGGGGTGATGGTGAGCGCGGCCACGCCTTACTTGCCCACGCGGGTGACTTGCAGGGCGGTGGTGCGGTCGCTCAGGATCGGCTCGACCTTCAGCCCCTTCTTGGCCGCCCAGATGTTCTGGTAGTGGAACAGCGGGATCTGGCCCACGTCGTCGGTGACCAGCTTGGCGGCATGGCGGAACACGGCCTCGCGGCGGCGCGCATCGAACTCCACCGTGGCGGCATCGAGCGCCTTGTCCACCGCTTCATTGCTGTAGCGGCCCCAGTTGTTGGCGCCCCGGCCGCGCTGGGCATCGGTGGTGGCCAGCGTCTGCAGCAGGCCGTAGCCGGCCTCTCCCGTGCCATTGCCCCAGGCGATCACGCTGACGGCGAAGTCGTTCTTGTTGGCGCGGCTGGCGTACGAGGCCCAGGGCAGCACCTCCACCTTGGTCTTCACGCCCGCGCGGCTCCAGAACTGGGCCACGGCCTGCACGGTCTCGGGGGCCTGCGGGTAGCGGTCGCCGGGCACGTGGATGGTGATCTGGAAGCCCTGCGGAAAGCCGGCCTCGGCCAGCAGCTTTTTGGCCTGCTCCACGTTGTAGGGAATGTCCTTGACCTCGGGGTTGTAGCCGAAGCTGCCCTTGGGCATCCACTGGTTGGCTTCGGTCACCGTGCCCTGCAGCACGCGGTCCACGATGGCCTTGCGGTTGATGGCCAGCGACAGCGCCTGGCGCACGCGCACGTCCCGCAGCGGGTTCTGCGCGAGCGGCTTGCCCGCGTTGTCGGTGACGAACTCGTTGGCGCCGGCCTTGAAGCTGGGCTGCAGCAGCAGCGCGCGCAGGCCGGGGTAGGTGTACACGCTCACGCTGGGCGTCTTGCGCAGCTTCTCCACGTCGGTCACGGCGACCTTGTCGATCACGTCCACGTCGCCCGCCAGCAGCGCGGCGGTGCGCGCCGCGCCGTTGTTGATGTAGCGGTAGTTCACCTTCTCCCACAGCGGCTTGGTGCCGTAGTAGCTCGCGCTGCGCTCGAACACCGTGCGGTCGCCCGGCACGTAGGAGATGAATTTGTACGGCCCCGTGCCCACGACGGCGCGGCCGGCGTTGTAGTCCTCGGTCTTGGATTTTTCGCCCACGTGCTTGCTCACGATGTAGATCGAGGCGATCTCCAGCGGCAGCATGGGGTTGGGCGTGTTGGTCTTGACGATGACGGTGTGCGCGTCCTTGGCCGTGGTCGATTCGACCGTGCGCAGCGCGCCCGCATAGGACGCCACGCTGCCGGGCACGTTGCGCGCGCGCTGGAACGAGAACACGATGTCGTCGGCGGTGAAGGGCGTGCCGTCCTGCCACTTCACGTCGGTGCGCAGCTTGAACTCCCAGGTCTTGTCGTCCAGCGTCTTCCAGCTGGCGGCCAGGCCCGGCTCCAGCTTGCCGCCGTCGCGCGAGTTGACCAGCGAGTCCCAGAAATGCAGCGCCAGCGAGCGGTCGCCCGCGTGGTTGTTGAGCTGCGGATCGACCGACGACACCGGGTCGGCGAAGCCGATGGACAGCGTGTTGCCGTTCTGCGCGAGCGCGCCAGTGGCACCGGTAGCGGCGAGCAGCGCGGCGGCGGCCAGGGTGGCGAGGCGGAAGGAAGTCATGGCGGGCCTTTCAGGAAAAAACGAACGGGATACGGCGGGGGCAACGGGCGTTGGACGGTGAGCGCTCAGCCGTCGTTGAGGTGGCAGGCGCTCTCGTGCCGCACGGCGATGCCGCGCAGCCGCGGCACCTCGGTGGCGCAGCGCGGCATGGCGTGCGGGCAACGGGGGTGGAAATGGCAGCCCGAGGGCGGCGAAATGGGGCTGGGGATCTCGCCGCAGATGGACGAAAAGCGCGTGCGCCGCGCGGCCACGCTCGGGATCTCGGCCAGCAGCGCCTGCGTGTAGGGGTGGTTGGGCCGGGCGAAGAGTTCCTCGACCGGCGCGCTCTCGACCACGCGGCCCAGGTACATCACCACCACGCGGTCGCACACGTGTTCCACCACGCCCAGGTCGTGGCTGATGAACAGGTAGGTCAGGCCCAGCTGGTCGCGCAGGTCCATGAACAGGTTGAGGATCTGCGCCTGGATCGACACGTCCAGCGCCG
>NZ_BAAJYT010000395.1:0-2383 GCF_057541515.1 Acidovorax sp. KNOB132 | reverse complement strand
GGTGGACAACGCGGGCGATACGGTGATCGAGGCCGGCCAACGGCGGGACCGATGCCGTTGGAGTCTTCCATCACCCACACCCTGGCGGCGAACGTGGAGAACCTGACGCTGACCGGTACGGCCGCCATCAACGGCACCGGCAACGCCCTGGCCAACAGCCTGACTGGCAACAGCGGGGCCAACCGGCTGGACGGTGGCGCAGGTGCGGACGCGATGAGCGGCGGCGCAGGCGACGACGTCTACGTGGTGGACAACGCCAGCGACACTGTGACGGAAGGCGCCAACGGCGGCACGGACACCGTGGAGTCCTCCATCGCCTACACGCTGGGGAGCGACGTGGAGAACCTGACGCTGACGGGATCGTCCGCGCTCAACGGCACCGGCAACGCGCTGAACAACCGGCTGCTGGGCAACGCGGGCGCAACACGCTGACCGGCGGCGCGGGCGCGGACTACCTGGACGGCGCGGCCGGGGCCGACGCGCTGGTCGGCGGGTTGGGCAACGACACCTACTGGCTCGGCAGAGGCTACGGCCTCGACACGATCCAGGAGAACGACACCACCAGCGGCAACCAGGACATCGCGAAGTTCGCCAATGACATCTCGTCGCGCCAACTGTGGTTCCGCAAGTCAGGAAACAACCTGGAGGTGAGCGTCATCGGCACGAACGACAAATTCATGGTGACCGACTGGTATTCCGGTACCAAGAACCAGGTGGAGCGGTTCGACGCGGGGGACGGCAAGAGCCTCACCAACAGCCAGGTGCAAAACCTGGTGCAGGCCATGGCATCGTTCTCGCCGCCCGCGGCGGGGCAGACGACGCTGCCGGCCAACTACCAGAGTGGGCTGGAGTCGGTGCTGGCGGCGAACTGGAAGTGAGGCGGTAGTCCGTTGAAAAAGGGCCAGGTGGCGCTTCGGCGCTGCCTGGCCCTTTCACGTTGACACGTCATCCACCCCAGCGCAACTGCGCGCCCCGAGCAAGCCATTGCAGTGCAGGGGCAGGGCATCGCGTGGCTGCCGTGGTCAAGCATGTCGAGTGCGAAGCGCAATGTGCCGGTTCCCGGGGTAGGGAAACCCTGCCCCTGGTTCGTCTTGTACAGGATGGGCAAACCGATTCGCGCCGATGGCCCGGTGCCGGATGGCTGCCCAGCCGCTTCGGCATCCTGCCTCGGCGGGGCGTTGCCGCCGACCGATGCGCTGGGATGTCGATTCCACGTCCAAAACACAAGGAAGCCCTGAATGAATTTTCGCGCTCGTCTGCGTCAAATCACTGCCACCGCCGTGCTCGTTATCCCGCTGTTCGTCGGCGCCGTCGCATCGGTGCACGCCGCCGCGCCGCGCGCCGAGATCGCCACGCAGGTGAAGACCTATGCATCCACCGATGGGGTCAAGGCCTGGACCCTGCGCTATGGCCCGCGCGAGAAGAACCAGGCGTTGATCCAGGTCACCGATTCCGACAGCGCGATCGACCAGAAGATCCTGCTGGCGACCACCACCAGCACGGCCAAGGACACCCGGTACACGGTCCAGCTCAATGGCCGCCCCTACGTGCTGCTGATCCTCAACGAGAGTTCGGGCGAGTTGTATGTGCCTGGCTCGCAGAAGCCGACCTGGGTGCGCTACGACGCCGACCTGTCGGCGCAGAGCAACCCCGAGCATTACCTGACGGACTACGAGCAGCAAGGCGCGCGCTGATCGTTTGCCCGATTCTTGCGGCGACGCGTTGACCGCAGGGCGCACGATCGTCCCTGCGGTGTCTTTTTTGAGGCAGCCACACCGATGTGCCCTGATGCCACCGCGCTCAGGGCGGAGCCGACGCCCATGCGCGCTGGCTCGGGCCGCATTCGGTCGCCACCGATTTCCATTCAGCCCATCCTTGATTTTCGGAGCTCGGTGCCATGCGTCATGAAGTGTTTTTTGCGTCTCCCTCGTTGGTGGGTGCGACTCTCCTCACTTCGGTTTTTTGCCTCGCCGGCATGCCGGCACATGCCAAAGATGCGCCTTACGCGGACGTGCCGATCCCCTTGTCCATCCGGACGCAACCGCTGGGCGACGCACTCAACGACTTCGCGGCGCAGGCCGGTATGCAATTGCTGGCGCCGCCCGAACTGGTGGCAGGCAAGAAGGCCGCCGCAGTGGCGGGCACACTGACGCGGCGCGACGCATTGCGCCAGATGTTGATGGGTAGCGGACTGGTAGCGGATGTGGAACTCACTGAGCGGCTGATTCTGGTGAGGCCCTCGGAGAGGTCCGCTGCGAAGACGTTTCCCACGCTGCACGTGACCGCCGATGCTGTCTCCAGTCCGAGCATGCAAGGCTATGTCGCGCGAAGTAGCAGAACGGCCACCAAGACGGACACCGCCCTGCTGGAGACGCCCCAGTCG
>NZ_BAAJYT010000394.1:0-2400 GCF_057541515.1 Acidovorax sp. KNOB132 | reverse complement strand
CGGGGGCCCGCGCTTTCTCCAAGAATGGAGCCGCCCCCCCGCCCGGGAGCGCGACACACCGATCCATCGAACAAGAGAGGGAGATTTCCATGCGACGACCCCCTTGCGCCCGACGCGCCCTGCTGGCGCTGGCGGCCCCCGCCCTGCTGTGCCTGGGCGCCCCGAACATGGCCGCGGCCGCCACGGCACCGGCCTGCGCGAGCGGCACCACCGTCACCATCGCCGGCGCGCCCGCGGCGCCCACGCTGTGCGGGCTGCAGACGCCCCTCACCCCTGCGGGCGCATCGGCCCCGGTGCCGGTGAACGCCTACCTGGGCATCCAGTACGCGACGGCCGCGCGGTTCCAGCCCCCGGCGGCGACGGTCCCGGCCGGCAGCAACGTGGCGCAGACGGCCGCCGGCCCGTTCTGCCCGCAGGCCGCGCGGCCGAACCTTCCCACCAGCGCGCAGAGCGAGAACTGCCTGTACCTGAACGTCTTCACGCCGCAGTCGGCCATCGGCGCGCAGCCCCAGCGGCCGGTGCTGTTCTTCATCCACGGCGGCGCGTTCGTGGAGGGCAGCGGCTACCTGCCGCTGTACGACAGCGCCAAGGGCGCCACGGTGGGCAACCTGTACGACGGCTCGTACCTCGCGGCGGCGGGCGACATGGTGGTCGTCACCATCAACTACCGCCTGGGGGCGCTGGGCTTCCTGGCCCTCGACAACGCGGTGGAAAACCCCACCGTCGGGGGGCCTCTGCGGGGCAATTTCGGCATCCTGGACCAGCAGGCGGCACTGGACTGGGTGCAGAAGTACATCGGCGCCTTCGGGGGCGATGCCACCCGGGTGACGGTCGCGGGCGAGAGCGCCGGGGCCATGTCGGCGGGGCTGCACCTGTTCTCGGCACCGGACAGCGCCACGCGCTTTCAGGCCGCCATCATGGAGAGCAACCCGGTGGGCTCGGTGTACCGCACGCCCGCGCAGGCGCAAGGCATAGGAAGCCTGTTCCGCGATGCCCTGTGCACCCAGGTGGGCGGGTGCCTCGCGGGCAAGCCCATCCTGCTCAAGGCCACGCCGACGCAGATCGTCGCGGCCCAGGCGGGCCAGCTGTTTGGCACCCGGGGCAAGGCCGGCAACCCCAAGGCCCTCGCCGCCGCCGAACGCGAGGCCGCCACGCGCCCGCTGGTGGGGCTTCTGGCCCAGGCGTCGCCCCAGGTCAACGATGGCCTGCCCTGGTCGCCCATCGTGGACGGCAAGGTCATCGTGGGCCAGCCCCTGGCCGGCTACAACGCGGTGTCCGCCACGGCCTCGATGCCGCCCAAGCCCTTCGTCTTCGGCGTGAACCGCGACGAGGGCGCCGTCTTCGCCAACCTGGCCTTCCTGAAGCTGGGGGTGGGGCTCAATCCCGTGGTCTTCAACGAGGGGCTGGTGCCGAAGGTCTGGCCGGACGACGCCAAGACGATCCTGGGCTACAGCACCACGGTGCAGGGCCAGCCGGTCTTCCCGTACCGCGCGCCCACCCGGCCCGCGCCGAGCTACATGAACGGCACGGCGGCGACGCTGTCCGGCGTGATCAACGACTTCGCGTTCCGCTGCGGCAACCTGGCCATGGCGAACCGGGCGGCCGCCCGCAACGCGCAGGCGAGCCCCGCGCTGCCGGCCTTCGGCTACCTGTTCGCCCAGCCGCCGCTGATCGACCTCTACAGCGCCGGCAAGCCGCCCACGGAAGTCGCGGCCTGCGCACCGGGCCAGGACGGCAACGTCTGCCACGGCAACGAACTGCCCTATGTGTTCAACACCCTGGGAACGGCCTACGCGGTGTACACCCGGGGCAGCCAGCCGCCGCCGCCCGCCGACCAGGCCCTGGCCCAGACCATGGCCGCCGCCTGGGCGAGCTTCGTGAACAGCCCCGCCAGCCCGGCGCCATGGACGCCGGTGGCCGCCAGCGGCGCGCAGCTGCCGACGGCCTGGACGCCCTATGCCGGCCTGTCCTCCTCGCTTTCGCAATGGAGCACCGCGGGCAGCCCCAGCAGCCTCCCGGCATCGTCCATCGATTCGGCGGCCCACTGCACCGCGCTGTGGAACACGGTGGCGCCCATCGGGGGGCAGTGACCGGGGTGGCATGGCGGCGCCGGGGCCAGGCCCGGCGCCGCGCAAAAGGGGACGGGCAGGCGCGGGCCTGCGGTCCCCTTCGCGCTTTTGGCTTCAGCGCGAGAGCGCGTCGGCCGTGGCGGCGTCCACGCGGCCCGTGATCGGCAGGCCCTTCGATTTTTGGAAGTTGCGCAGCGCGGTGGCCGTGCGGGCGCCGGCAGCGCCATCGGGCGTGCCCACGTTGTAGCCCAGGGCGTTCAGGCGCTCCTGCGCCTCGCGCACCGACATGGCAGGGGCGCCGGCCGGGGCCCCTGCGGGCGCGGGAACGCCG
>NZ_BAAJYT010000393.1:0-2438 GCF_057541515.1 Acidovorax sp. KNOB132 | reverse complement strand
GCAGGCCCTCGGCCACCAGCAGGCGGGCGATGCGCGCAGGCGTGTTGTCGGGGCTGGTGAGCACCGCCAGCCGGTCGTGCGCGCGCACGGCCTGCGCCAGCGCATACAGGCCGTGCGACGGCGCCGCGCCCTGCTGCCACTCGCCCGCATCCCTGGCGTGCACCGAGACGATGCGCGCGTCCTGCCAGGCCAGCCCCAGGCGGGCGCAGGCCAGCTGCAGCGTGGAGACGTTGGGAATCACCTCGATGGCCTCGATGCACAGGCGCGAGGCCAGGTAGCTGGCGATGCCGTGGCACAGCGGGTCGCCCGTGGCCAGCACCACGCTGGCCTGCTGCGCATCGCGCGCGGCGGCGATCCAGCCGGGCACGGCGGAGAGCTGCCCCGTGAGGTCGCGCCGCGTGGCGCCGGGGGGCGATGTCGTCCTCGAACAGCGCCAGCGCGCGCGTGCCGCCCACCACCAGGTCGGCGCGGCGCAGCAGGGCCAGCGCGGTGGCGCCCAGGCTGGCCGCACCGTCGTCGAGCACGCCGATGATGCGGCAGGGTTGGGGGTCGGGCATGGCGGTCGGGGCGGTGGTCAAGGCGGTCACGGTGTCGGGGGCGTTCATGCGGAGCAGGCCTCGGCCATCTTGCGGCCGTCGAAGTCGCAGACGAGCACCTGGAGCTGGAAGCGGCCCCCGTAGCGGTCGGGGGCCATGAGGGTGTCCACCACCGCGCGGGCCAGCGCGGCGTGAAAGGGTGCGGCCAGGCCCAGCGCTTCCATGCGCTCGGCGGCGAAGCGCGCGGTCTCGGCGGCGGCGATCTCGGCGCACACGTCGGCCGGCGCGCCGATGCCGGCGGCCAGTTCGGCCAGCAGTTGCGTGTCGACCTCGGCGCGGTTGGCGTGGGTGATGGTCTCGCCCTGGGCGATCTTGGTGAGCTTGCCCACCATGCCGCCGATGACGACTTCGCGCAGCCCCTGCGCCACGGCCTCGTCGAGGGCGTAGCGCAGGAAGTCGCCCATCTGCACGAAGCAGGCGGCGGGCAGCTGCGCGCGCTCCTTCATGGCGAACTGCTCGGTGCGCCCGCCGGTGGTGAGCACCACCACGCCGTGGCCCAGCGTGGCCGCCACCTGCACGCCCTGCACCACGCTCGCGCGGTAGGCCGAGGTGGAATAGGGCTTGACGATGCCGGTGGTGCCGAGGATGGAGATGCCGCCCAGGATGCCCAGGCGCGCGTTGAGCGTCTTCTTCGCCATGTCCACGCCCTGCGGCACGGAGATGGTGACCTCCAGCCCCGCATGGGCGAGCAGCGCCTCGCCCACGGCGCGCACGTTCTCTTCGATGTTTTGGCGCGGCACCGGGTTGATGGCCGGGCCGCCCACCGCCAGGCCCAGGCCGGCCATGGTGACGGTGCCCACGCCGAAGCCGCCCGCCAGCCGCACCGCGCCGGCATCGCCGGGCAGCACGCGCACGTCGGCGGTCAGGTGGGCCTTGTCGGTGCAGTCGGGGTCGTCGCCCGCGTCCTTGATGACCATGGCATGCGCGGCCTGGCCGTCGCAGCGGCCGTCGTTCACGGCGAAGCGCACCACGTCGCCGTTGGGCAGCAGGCAGTCCACCGCCTCGGGCACGCAGCCGTGCACCAGCCCCAGCACGGCGGCGCGCGCGGCGGCGGCCGAGCACGCCCCGGTGGTGAAGCCGGTGCGCGTGCCGCGGCGCACGGTCTTTTCCATCATGGCGACAGCGTCCCCGGCATCGTGGCCTTCTGGCGGGCCTCGGCCAGCGCCAGCAGCGCGTGCAGCGCGGCCACCACCAGCGTGGAGCCGCCCTTGCGGCCGCGGATGACGATCCACGGCACCGCGTCCACGCCGGCCATCAGGTCCTTGGACTCGGCGGCGGAGACGAAGCCCACCGGCATGCCCACCACGAGCGCGGGGCGCACGCCCTCCTCGCGGATCAGCCGCACCAGCTCGATGAGGGCCGTGGGCGCGTTGCCGATGCCGACGACGGCCCCCTGCAGCAGCCCGTGCCGGTGCGCCTTGCGCATGGCCTGCACGGCGCGCGTGGTGTCCTCGGCCTGGGCCTGGGCGATCACGTCGGCGTCGCTGATGAACTGGTGCGTGCGCATGCCGAAGTGGGCCAGGCGCGGCTGCGACAGGCCCGAGCAGATCATCTCCACATCGGCCACCACGGGCGCGCCGCCGCGCAGCAGGGCGGCGATGCCGGCCTCCACCGCCTTCGGGTGGAAGTCGGTCAGGCCGTTGAACTCGAAGTCGGCGTTGGCGTGGATCATGCGGCGCACGATGGGCCACTGCGCCGCGGTGTAGGGGTGCGGGCCGGCCTCGGCGTCGATGATGGCGAAGCTGTCGTGCTCGATGGCCTGGCCGGCGCGCGTGAGCTGCTCGGTGACGGTGTTGACGGTGCTCATGCCGTGGCGGTCTCGTGCGGGTGCGGGTGCGGGTG
>NZ_BAAJYT010000392.1:0-2509 GCF_057541515.1 Acidovorax sp. KNOB132 | reverse complement strand
CTCGGCCGTCATGAAGGGGTTCTCCGCCGCGCTGCGCCACGCGACGGCGCACAGGCTCGCACCGGGGCGCGCCGCGCGGCGCATGTTGGCGAACGCCGCCACCGGGTCGCCGAAGAACATGACCCCGAAGCGCGACACCAGCCGGTCCACGGAAGCCGGCGCGAACGCATGGGTCTGCGCATCGGCACAGACGAAGTCCGCGCGGGGCACCGTCAGCCCCTCGCGCAGGCCGCGCTGGCGCGCCGCGGCGACCATGGGCGCGGAAAGGTCGATCCCGGTGCAGCGCCCTTGGTCGCCCAGCCGGCGCGCGATGGCCAGCGTGGTGGCCCCGGTGCCGCAGCCGATGTCGAGCACCTGCATGCCGGGCCCCGCGCCAGGGGCGTCGGCCGCCTCGGCGAGCAGGGCCTCGAAGGGCGCGAACATGCGGTCGAGCAGGGGCTGCGCCTGCACCCAGGCGTGGCCGGCGGCGCCGTTCCAGAGCGCGGCTTGCGGGGAATCGATCGAAAGGGGTGGGTTCATGGCGGCCTCCTGGGTGCCTGGAAAGGGAGTGAAAGCTAGACTGTGCGACTTCAAGCCGACTTGAGGTCAAGCCCATGGAGATCCTGGACATCGCCGAGGTGGCACGCCGTTCGGGCCTGCCGGCATCGACGCTGCGCTTCTACGAAGAAAAAGGCCTGATCGCCTCCGTCGGGCGGCACCGCCTGCGGCGGCTGTTCGATGCGGGCGTGGTGGAGCGGCTCGCGCTCGTCGCGCTCGGGCGGGCGGCCGGCTTCTCGCTCGACGCCATCGGGCAGATGTTCGGCCCCGACGGCCAGCCGCGCATCGACCGCGACCGGCTCCTGGCCCAGGCCGACGACCTGGACACCACCATCCGCCAGCTCACCGCCATGCGCGACGGGCTGCAGCACGCCGCGCGCTGCAAGGCCCCCAGCCACATGGAATGCCCCACCTTCCGGCGCCTCCTGCGCGCCGCCGGGGCGGGGGCTGCCATCGGCCGTCCCAGGCGGCCCGCCGATCCAGGCCACTGACCCGCCAGGGCCCCATGGCCTGCGGCAAAGGGCACAATCGATCCACCCTTTCCACCTGCCGGGACCGCACCATGTCCACCCACCTTTCACCGAACGACGCCGGCGCCCTGTACCAGGCGTTGCAGGCGGGCCCGCTGGCCGGAAGCCCCATCACGGCGCTGCGCATCGGAGCGGGCCACTCGTCCATCGCCAGCGGCACCCAGGCCCAGGCCCGGCTGCTGCGCACCCTGGAAGTGGGCTACTACGCCACGGCCGCCGCCTGCTTTCGCCACGATCCCCCGGCCGAGGGCGAACTGGAGCACGCCATCCAGGTGGTGGAAGAGGCCGTGATGCCCGTGCACGCGGTGCTGCCGCCGGGCACCACGCTCTACACGGCCGATGCCGGCATCCGCCAGGTGGCGCTGGCGGCCGGCATCGAAGCCCAGCCCGAGATGACCCTGCCGCTGGATGCCGTGGAGCGCACCTTCAACCGCCTGGTCTCGGTGGCCCTGGGCCGCCCGCCCGCCCAGGAGGGCCTGCCCGAGGGCTCCGCCTTCGCCGCCACGCTGCTCATCCTGCGCGAATGCATGCAGCACCTGGGCTTCGACCGCATCGTGATCCGCTCCGACACGGTGGTGTAGCCCGCGGCCCGGTGATCAGCCCGGACCGGGCACCACGAACGCCGCACGCGCCGCCTCGGCCGCCGCGCGCACGCTGCAGCCTTCGAAGTGGTCGTTGACCAGCCCCATGGCCTGCATGAAGGCATAGACCGTGGTGGGGCCGACGAAGCTCAAACCCCGTTTTTTCAAGTCCTTGGACATCGCCACCGAGGCCGGCGTGGTGGGCATGGCGCGCACCGACTCCAGCGTGATGCGGCCGGGGCGCCCCTCGGCGGCGGCCGGAGCGAAACGCCACACGTAGTGCGCCAGCGAGCCGAACTCGCGGCGCAGTTCCAGCACGCGCTGCGCGTTCTGGATGGCCGACTCGATCTTGCCGCGGTGGCGCACGATGCCGGCATCGCCCAGCAGCCGCTGCACGTCGGCCGCACCGAAGCGCGCCACCTGCTCGGCGTCGAAATGGGCAAACCCCGCGCGGAAGGCTTCGCGCTTGTTCAGGATCGTGAGCCAGCTCAGGCCCGCCTGAAAGCCTTCCAGGCACAGCTTTTCATACAGGCGCCGGTCGTCCGCGACCGGAAAGCCCCATTCATGGTCGTGGTAGTGGCGGTACAGCGGCGTGGCGCTGCACCATTGGCAGCGGGCGCATCCGGCCTCGTCGGTGAACAGGCCACTGTCCGGGCTGGAAGACGGGTGGGCGGAAACGGGAGCGGAAAGAGGGGCGGGCATGCCAGGATTCTGCCCGCGCCCCGAACGCGGGGGCACCCGGCGGCGAACAATGGCTTTCGCTATCCTTGGCCCACCGACCGCCGACCCATTGCCGAATGCCCCTGCCACCCTTTCCCCCGTCACCCTTGCGGTCGCCCCGCTCCCTGCTGCTGCTGGCCG
>NZ_BAAJYT010000391.1:0-2524 GCF_057541515.1 Acidovorax sp. KNOB132 | reverse complement strand
GGGGCGGCCCTTGCGCGGCGTCTGCTCGCGCGGGCCGCACCGGTGGCACCGGCCGCGGCCCCTGTCAGACGTTCTGGAGAATGGCATGACCGACAACACGCATAGCACTTCACGCACCGGCCCCCTGGCGGGCGTGCGGATCCTGGACCTGACCTCGGTCATCATGGGCCCGTTCGCCACGCAGATCCTCGCCCAGCTGGGCGCGGAGGTCATCAAGGTGGAAACGCCCGATGGCGACAACATGCGCCACGTGGGACCCATGCGCCACCCCGGCATGGGCCACATCTTCCTGCATGCCAACGCGGGCAAGCGCAGCATCGCGCTGGACCTCAAGCACCCGGAGGGCCGCGAGGCCGCGCTGCGGCTGGCCGAGCGCTGCGACGTGCTCATCAGCAACGTGCGCCCGCAGGCCCTGGCGCGGCTGGGCCTGGACCCGGCCAGCGTGGCCGCGCGCAACCCGCGCCTCATCCACGTGAGCTGCTGCGGCTTCGATCAGGAGGGCCCCGACGCGGCGCGCCCGGCCTACGACGACCTGATCCAGGGCGCCACCGGCATCCCGTGGCTCATGCAGCGCTACGGCGCGCCCGAGCCGGCCTATGCGCCGACCACGCTGTCGGACCGCGTGACCGGGCTGCATGCGGTGTACGCGGTGACGGCGGCGCTCTATGCCCGCGAGAAGACGGGCCAGGGCCAGGCCATCGTCGTGCCCATGTTCGAGGCCATGGCGCAGTTCATCCTGGGCGACCACATGGCGGGCCTGACCTTCGAGCCGCCGCAGGGCGAGGCCGGCTATGCCCGGCTGCTGACCACGCACCGCAAGCCTTATGCGACGGCCGACGGCATGCTCTGCGTGCTGATCTACAACGACAAGCACTGGCGCAGCTTCTTCGCGGCCATCGGCGAGATCGGCGAGGCGCAGGGCCTGGCGCAGGACCCGCGCTTTGCCACGCACGGCGCCCGCGCGGCGAACATCGATGCCGTCTATGCCGAGGTGGCGCGCATCCTGCGCACCCGCACCACGGCCCAGTGGCAGGCGCTGCTGGATGCCGCCGACGTGCCGCACATGCCGATGAACTCGCCGGCCGACCTGCTCACCAACCCGCAGCTGCGCGCCACGGGCTTCCTGCACGACAGCGTGCACCCCACCGAGGGGGCCATGCACGCCATGGCCCACCCCACGCGCTGGTCGGCCACCCCGCCGCCCCGCACCCTGGCGCCTGCGCCGCAACTGGGCGAACACACCCGCGCCCTGCTGGCCGAGGCCGGCTACACCCCCACCCAGATCGACGCCCTGCTCGCGCAAAACGCCTGCCATGCCGCCACCGGAGAACCCGCATGACCCTCGCCACCACCACCACCACCACCACCGCGCCCCGGTACCGCGTGCGCGCCGCCCAGGTGCCCAGCTACCAGCCCGCCAACCACCACCACACGCACAACCAGCGCCTGATCGGCCCCGAGACGGTGGGCGCGCGGCAGATGGAAGTGCTGCTGGGCACGCTGCACAAGGGCGGCGGCGCCCTGCCCCACGCCCATCCGGGCATCGAGCAGTCGTGCTATCTGCTCGAAGGCACGGCCCGCGCCGAAGTGGCGGGCGAAGCCTTCGACATGGTGCCGGGCGACATGTGCTTCTTTCCGGCCGACCAGATGCATGTCTTCACCGTGACCAGCGACACCCCCGTGAAGCTGCTGGTGATCTACAGCCCGCCCTACGGCGAGTCGCCCGACAAGGTGATCCGGCCCGCCCCATGAACTTCGACCTCTCTCCCGAACACGCCCAGATCCGGGACGCGATCGAGCGCGTGTGCGCCCCGTTCGATGCCGACTACTGGCTGCGCCGCGACCGCGAAGGCGGCTTTCCGGAGGACTTCCACCGCGCGCTGGCCGACGCCGGCTGGCTGGGCATCGCCATGCCCGAGGCCTACGGCGGCGCCGGCCTGGGAATCCGCGAGGCCGCGCTGATGATGCACACGATCTCCGCCACGGGCGCGGGGCTGTCCGGCGCCTCGGCGGTGCACATGAACATCTTCGGCCTGCACCCGGTGGTGGTGTTCGGCACCGAAGCGCAGAAGGCGCGCTGGCTGCCGCCGCTGATCGCGGGCCGCGACAAGGCCTGCTTCGGCGTGACCGAACCCAACACCGGGCTGAACACGCTCCAGCTCAAGACCCGCGCGGTGCGGGAGGGCGACCATTACGTGGTGCACGGCCAGAAGGTCTGGATCAGCACCGCGCAGGTGGCCAACAAGATCCTGCTGCTGGCGCGCACCACGCCGGTGGAGCAATGCCGCGGCACCGAAGGCCTGAGCCTGTTCTACACCGACCTGGACCGCCGCACGGTCGAGGTGCGCGAGATCGACAAGCTGGGGCGCAAATGCGTGGATTCGAACCAGGTGTTCATCGACGGCCTGCGCATTCCGGTGGAAGACCGCGTGGGCGAGGAAGGACAGGGCTTTCAATACATCCTGCACGGCCTGAACCCCGAGCGCATCCTGATCGCCAGCGAGGCCGTGGGCCTGGGCCGCGC
>NZ_BAAJYT010000390.1:0-2539 GCF_057541515.1 Acidovorax sp. KNOB132 | reverse complement strand
CGCCCTGGCCGAGCTGCGCCCGCACGCGCACGTGGTGCTGGTCGATGCGGGCATGGTGGGCGACAACGCCTCGGGCCGCAACTCCGGCTTCGCCATCGACGTGCCGCACAACGTGGGCAGTTCGCTCGAAGAGCTGCGCCAGGCCGCGCATTACCAGCGCCTGCTGGCCGCCGGCATGGCCGACCTGCAGCGGCACATCGCCGCGCACGCCATTGACTGCCAGTGGCGCCGCGCGGGCAAGTACCACTGTGCCGTGTCGCCCGCGGCCGGGCGCACGCTGGACCACCATGCCCAGGAGCTGCGCGCGCTGGGCGAGCCGCACGAACGGCTGGACCGCGATGCGCTCGCCGCGCGCCTGGGCACGCGCTACTTCGCCGCCGGGCTGTACACGCCGGGCACGGTGCTGCTCAACCCGGCCGCGCTGTGCCGGGGCCTGGCCGATGCGCTGCCCGCCCAGGTCGCGCTGTACGAGAACACGCCCGTGCACGCGCTGGACATCGCCCCGCACGCGGTGGTGGCCCACACCACGCAGGGGCGCATCGAGGCGCCGCAGCTCATCGTGGCCAGCAACGCCTTTGCGCAGCAGCTCGGCCTGTTCCAGGGCGAGACCTTTCCGCTGGCCACGTTCGGCTCGCTGAGCGCGCCGCTCACGCCCGCGCAGCGCGAGCGCCTGGGCGCACCGCAGGGCTGGGGCGTGACGCCGGTGAACGCCGTGGCCGGCGCCACGCTGCGCTACACCGACGACCACCGCCTGCTGGTGCGCCAGGGTTTCGAATACGCGCCGCGCTTTCGCGTGGCCGCCGCCGTACGCGAGCGCGTGCGGCGCGCGCACCGGGCCGTGTTCGATGCGCGGTTTCCGCAGCTGGCCGACGTGCCGCTCGCGCATTTCTGGGAAGGCGCCATCGCCATCACGCGCAACGGCGCGCCGCGCTGGGGGCGCTTTGCTTCCAACGTGCACGGCGTGGCGGGTTGCAACGGCGTGGGCATCGTCAAGCACACGGTGCTGGGCGCGCTCGCGGCCGATCTGGCGCTGGGCCAGGACCATCCGCTGATCGCCGACGCCCTGGCGCTGGGCACCCCTGCGCGCATGCCGCCCGCGCCGTTCCTGGGCCTGGGCCTGGGCCTGGGCGTGCGCGCCTACATCGCCCGGGAGAAGTGGGCAGGGCGCGCCGAGCGGTGACCGAGCGGTGACCGGGCGGTGGACGGTGCGCGGTGGCCGGCCCGGTCAGCCCGCCTGGCGCAGCACGTCCCCGGCCTTGTCCACCCACTGCTGCAGGCTGTCCAGCAGGTCCTTCTGGCTGAACGAGCAGCTTTCCTCGGAAAACAGCGCGCTCGATTCGAGGCGGTCGAGCAGGCCGTGCAGCACCTCGGCATAGCGCGGGGGCAGGGCGGCCAGCAGCGCGTCCTGCGCGCGGGCCGTGCTACTCAGTTCGGTGGCGCTGCCGCCCGGAGCACGGCAGCGGGCCAGGGCGGAGTCCAGCGTGGCCAGTTGCACGAGGGCGGTGGTGGTGTCGGAAAAACGGGTCATGCGGCAAGGGTAGCGCGGGCCGGGATCAGAACGTGGTCAGGTGCTCGTAGAGGATCACCGAGCCGATGCCGATCAGCAGCACGCCGCCCACGGCCTCGGCCCAGCGGCCTGCGATGTTGCCCAGCACCCGGCCGACCATCACGCCGATCGTGACCATGGCAAACGTCGCCAGGCCGATGGCGGCCGCCACGGGCAGGATGCCCACGTCGAGGAACGCCAGCCCCACGCCCACGGCCATCGCATCGATGCTGGTGGCAAAGCCGGTCACGGCCAGCAGCCAGAAGCCGTGGCGGGCGGGTTTTTCGGTTTCGGCATCGGGCGCCTGGAACGCCGCGTACACCATGCGCAGGCCGAGGATGGTCAGCAGCGTGAACGCGATCCAATGGTCCCATTCCTTCACGTAGCCCGAGGCGGCGTAGCCCAGCGCCCAGCCGGCGATCGGGGTGAGGGCCTCGATGACGCCGAAGATGGCGCCGGTGCGCAGCGCTTCGGACCAGCGGGGTTTCTGCAGGGCGCTGCCCTTGCCGACGGCGGCGGCGAAGGCGTCGGTGGACATGGCCAGCGCGAGCAAGGCGGTGGAGGCGAAATTCATGGTGGGGACGTCGTTGTACGGCCGGGCGAGCGCAAAGGCACGCCTCCGCTGCCCGACCTTTCGTCGCGGTGGCATGCCGATGGTCTCGCCAACCGCAACGGTTGCCGGCGCCACGGCATGCAGCATGCCGAGTGTGTTGACGCAGGCGCTTTCGTACAACGCTCGAAAGACATGGCACGAAAGCCGGCTACTCCCCAAGGGAGCGCGGATTATAGAAGCCCCTGCCGGCCTGGGGCCGTGCCGGCCCTGGCGCGTGCGGGGGCTTGGCCCGCTGTCAGAATCCGCGCCACCCCGACGAGCCGGATCCCGAACGTGCCAGACCCTTCCTCCCTTTCCGCGGCCCCCCCGCCCGCGCCGCGGCAGGCGCTGCGCGCCCTGGGCCTGGCCACCGCCACGGTGCTGGCGCTGGTGGCCCTCGG
>NZ_BAAJYT010000389.1:0-2555 GCF_057541515.1 Acidovorax sp. KNOB132 | reverse complement strand
CGGGCCTGCACGATCTCGTCCGCCGGCCCCAGGCGGGTGCGCAGCCGCACCTCGGCCAAGGCGGCGCTGCGTTCGTCCAGGGCGGCCATCTGCGCCAGCCGCTGCGCCTGGCGGCGGGCGGCGCGCAGGTCGAGGTAGTTGCGCACCACATCGGCCACGACCGCCACCCGAACGCCCTGGGCATCGGCCCCGGCCGCATCCAGTTCGGCTTCGCCGGCCTGGCGCGTGCTTTCGCCGGCGCCGAAGAGGCCCAGCTCCCACACCATGTCCAGGCTGGCGTGAAAGTAGGTGTCGGTGGCCGAAATGTCCTGCAGCGAACGGGCGCTGGCGCCCAGCGACGGCCGGAACTGCAGGGCCGCGCGGCCCGATTGCAGCCGCGCCTCGCGCAGCCGGCTGGCGGCCTGCGCCAGGTCGAGGTTGCTGGCCAGCGCTTCCTGCACGAGGGCATCCAGCGCAGGGTCGTTGAAGGCCTTCCACCAGGACCGCAGGTCGGCTGCCGGCGCACCGGCGGGCGCCGGCTGGCTCCAGGCCGCTGGCACCGGGGCCACGCCCTGCACCGAGGGGGCATCGGCCCCCCCCGAGCGCGGCGCACCCGGCCACCAGGACGGACAGCGCGGCGCACGGCAGGAGGTGAAGGGATCGGTTCACGCGGACAGGACCTCGAGGGGGAAAGGGCATTCGGGGAGGGTTTTCAGCGGGCATTGGGCCCGCCAAAATTCGCGCAGCCGTGAATACCGTGTGGAGAAAACGTGGAGACGCGCCGGGGCCGGTGCGGAGGGCGGCCCATGGATAATCGGCCGGCGATGTGCCGCCCTCGGACCCTCCCCGGGCCCCGTGGCCGCCGCCCTAGCCCCTGGTGCCATGAACAGTCCTGCCCCCCTGCCTGGTCCGCTTGTCCTCGTGGTCGAGGACGAACCCGGGATCGCCAGCATCCTCACGGCCTACCTGCAGCGCGACGGGCTGCGGGCGCAGCAGGCCGGCAACGGCCTGGACGCCCTGCGGCTGTTTCGCCAGCTGCGGCCCGACATGGTGCTGCTGGACATCCACCTGCCCGGCATGGACGGCCTGGACGTGCTGCGCGCCATCCGCGAAGAGGGGCAGACCCCGGTCATCATGGTCACCGCGCTGGCGGACGACATCGACAAGCTGCTCGGCCTGCGCCTGGGGGCCGACGACTACGTGGTCAAGCCCTTCAGCCCGCCCGAGGTAGTGGCCCGCGTGCGCGCCGTGCTGCGCCGCACGCGGTCGCAGGAAGCGCCCGCCACCACGCCGATCCGCGTGGGCCGGATCGAGATCGACCAGCAGGCCCATGCCGCCCTGGCCTATGGCGAGGACGGGCGTGCCGTGCCGCTGCCGCTCACGTTGACCGAATTCCGGCTGCTGGCCTGCCTGGCGGCGCAGCCCAAGCGCTGCTTCTCGCGCGGCCACCTCATCGAGCATTGCCTGCCCGAGAGCGACGCGCTCGACCGGGTGATCGACTCCCACCTGTCCAAGCTGCGGCGCAAGCTGCAGCAGGCCGGGCAGGGCGAGCTGATCGAGACGGTGCGCGGCATCGGCTATCGCCTGTGGCCCGGCGAGTCCGCCGAGGGCTGACCCGAGCCGCCGCGCCATGCAAGGCTCCATCCTCGATCGCATCTGGGTCCGCTTCGGGCTGTACATCGCCGGGACGCTGCTCGCCACCATGGGCCTGCTGGCGGCCAGCGTGGTCGTGTTCTCCGAAATGCAGTACCGCGATTTCTACCGCAGCCTGCCCGCCACCGTGCAGCACGAACTGGACGAGCTCAACGACCACGACCAGGAGGACAGCCCCCAGGCGATGGCGATCTATGGGCAGTACTGGCGCGGCGACCTGCTGTTCGGCGAGAAGTGGTCGCTGGTCGTCGGGCTGGTGGTGTGCCTGCCTTTCGGGCTGGCAGTGGGTTTCTGGGTGTCGCGCCTGGTCACGCAGCCCGTGGCTTCGATGGCCGAAGCCGCCACGCGCGTGGCCATGGGCGACTTCACCGTGCGGGCGCAGCCGGGCCGCTACAAGGGCGAGATGGCCGAGATGGTGGGCCACTTCAACCAGATGACCGATGCGCTGGAGGACATGGCGCGCGAGCGCCGTGCCACCGCCGCCTCCATCTCGCACGAGTTGCGCACGCCGCTGACCGTGCTGCGCGCCCGCCTGCACGCGATCTGCGACGGCGTCATCGAGGCCGACGCCGCCGAGTCGCGCGCGCTGCTGGAGCAGGTCGAGTACCTCGGGCGCCTGGTCGGTGATCTGCACACCCTGTCGATGGCCGAAGCCGGCCAGCTGTCGCTCAAGATGGCGCCGCAGGACCTGGCGGAACTGGTGCGCGAGGCGCTGGCCAGCCATGCCAGCCGCATCGCCGAACATGGCGTGGCGCTCGATTTGCAGGTGCCGCAGGCGCCACGCGCGGCGCTGGTGAATGCCGACCCCGACCGCCTGCGGCAGGTGCTTTTCAACCTGGTCGAAAACGCGCTGCGCCACGCGGGCGACGGCGGCTGGCTGGGCGTGGCGGTCGAGGCGACGGGCTGCCGGCGTGGCGCTGCGC
>NZ_BAAJYT010000388.1:0-2557 GCF_057541515.1 Acidovorax sp. KNOB132 | reverse complement strand
AGCAGCACCCGCTCCGGCCGCGGCACCCGCCGCCCCCACGACGACGGCCGCCGCCGGCGCTGGCGAAGCCCTGTACAAGCAGGCGTGCCAGGTCTGCCATGCCGCCGGCATCGCCGGTGCGCCCAAGTTCGGCGACAAGGCCGCCTGGGCCGAGCGCCTGAAGGACGGCATCGACGGCATGACCCGCATCGCCATTGCCGGCAAGGGTGCCATGCCGCCCCGCGGCGGCACGCAGGCGTCGGACGCGGACATCCATGCGGCGGTCGAGTTCATGGCCAACGCGGCCAAGTAAGACGAGGCACCCGACCTACCACAAAAGGCGGGGCATTCAACTCCATGCCCGTTTGGTAAGCCCTGAGAATTACTCAGGGCACTTCACAAAAGAAAAGGGACAGCGATTGCTTGTCCCTTTTTTATGCATTAACCAAATGAACCTGCATCCGGCAGGAATTCTCTACGGGGCGGACATCTCACTTCGGCTAAAACGATCGAAAATTCCCTTTCAAACTGAAATCATTGAAATATCAGTTCAATCAAAAGGCAAAAATCACTGCTTGACTTTTAAATTCAGTGAGAGCCATGTTATTATCAATTGAATCTTTCAATGACTTGGTAATAATATGTCCAAGCTTGATATTACAAAGCTGCCCACAGTGATGCGATCAAACAATTGGGAGCGTGGGGCCCAATTGATGGAAAAGTGGTTTTCAGACCCATCAAACTCATCCCCCTCGAATGGTATAGCGTCTACAGACATCATTACCATGGATTGGGTTCTTGGCTTTTCCCGAGCGCGCCAAGTCTACGACACGCTGATCTCGGAACGCATTTGGCTGAATGAAGCTGCCCGCAGGGAGATTATGAAGCTCCTCAAACGAAAGAACGCACTGGGCAGCGGCAAACAACGCTTCTTGCTCCCCAGGATGCTCCAGTCCATGGAGAATGAAGCCATTCAATTCCGCGTGATTGGCGGAAACATGGACATGTTAGTGGGCCCCATGGACGACTTGAGGGCCGCATTGGGCAACTTCACGTTCCGCTTGGTGGTGGCCGAAACCGTAGAGGCTGAAATGACCGAGAAAAAAGTTGCTTCAGGCCCGGCACCGAAGGTTCCGACCGGCAATTATCTGGTGACCATCGAGGAGGTAGGCATCTATGTCAAGGACTCCTATGACTTCAATGATGCAGCGGGCGAAGACCAGGATCTTGGAAACTGGAACTTCGAATCCAATAGCGTCGGGCGAACCGGTTTGAATGGCGGCTTCAACGTCCGCAATTCTGATTTCAGGAAATGGCGCTCGGCCAATGGGAAAGGCGGTGATTTTCTGATCTATTCCGATATGCGGGTGCTCAAGCAGACCACGAACAATACGTTCTTGTTCAAGCCATAGAACCATGGCCCATCCAAGCGCATCGCGCTCCAAATTCTTGGCCTTGCTCGTCGCCGTGGCGCTGGGGGTCTGTGGCTGGCTGTCGTTCACGCCCAGCGGGCGCAAGCTGTGTTGCTCCAGCGTTTACAAAACCTTCACCAGTCCGGACCAACGCTTTCAAGTGGCCGTGTTCCGGATCGGCTCGCCGTGGCGAATGTCGCCCGGCGCTTCCGCAGACGCCCCTGGCTTTGTGCAGCTCCAAACCCAGGACGGCACCGTCTTGCAAGAGACGAACATCGAAGCCGTGCAACTGGTAGATCAGGTCCACTGGGAACCACGGAGCGTGGAGATCAAGCTGATCGCCGAATGGGTGCTTCCCGGCTCGTGACTGGCTTTCATAGGCATCTTCGGTGAAGACGAGGTCATATCCGAAGTGAAGCGCCCGGCCGCTCGGGACAACGCCAGCAGGTAAAGCCTTGAGAAAGTGTGTGCGCCGGCACTGCCGCGCCGCGCAGAACCGCCCGGGGCCCGGCAACGGCTCAGACCCGGAACACCGAGGGCTGCAGCACGTAGCCATAGCGCACCGGCAGATCGGCCGCCTGCACCGGCTGCGGGTCCCACTGCCCGGCCTCGACCGCCTGCGAGGCGGTTTCCATGTCCAGCGTGTGCGCCAGCCCCAGCACGGTGCCGTCGAACAGGTACAGGCGACCGGCCTCGTCCAGCAGGCATTCGCGGGCGGTGGAGGCGCGGCCGGTGTGGGCAACGAGGGTGAAATCCGGCTCGATGCGCCAGACCACCGGGGTGATCTCCAGCTCCACGTACACGCGCTGCGGGCCATTCTGGAAGAACCAGCGCCCCTGGGCGTCGGCCTCGTAGTTGCGCTGGATGAAGTCGATGAGCTTGCCGTGCGCCAGCAGCGAGCCTTTGGTCTGCGGGAACGGCCCCTGGGCCTGGGTGGCGTCGTCGCGCATGTACCAGCGGCCCCGCGCGTCGAGCCCCAGCCAGCCGTAGCAGTCGGGAACGTTGGGCCACTTGGCGATGGCCTGTTTGACGATGTCATCCATGGCGCGATGGTATCGAGGGGGTTTCGCCGGCCGCGTAGTCCGGTGCCCCGTGGGCCGCCAGCCAGCCGGCCACCTCGGCCGGCATGGCGCGCACGTGGCCCGGCAGGCGCCCCTGGGCGAAGC
>NZ_BAAJYT010000387.1:0-2582 GCF_057541515.1 Acidovorax sp. KNOB132 | reverse complement strand
GCCGTGGCCACCAGGCAGGCGCCCCATGCCCGCCAGCACCTGCGGCGACAGGGCCACGGGGCCCGTCTGCGCCAGCACGGCCACCCCGGCCATGCCCAGCAGCACGCCGGGCCGTGTGCGCGGCGGTGATCCGCTCGCCGAAGGCCACGGCGCCGATCAGCACGCCCATGAGCGGCGTGGTGGCGTTCAGGATGGCGCTGTAGCCCGCCGGCAGCGTGCGGGCCGCGAGCGCGAACATCAGGAACGGCACCCCCGAATTGACCACGCCCAGCACCAGCGCCGCGCCCAGCTTGCCGTGAAAGGCCGGCCGCAGCCGCGCGAACGCCAGCAACGCCATCAGCCCGGCCGCCGCCAGCGCCACGCGCCCGAAGGCCGTGGGCACCGCGCCCAGCACCGGCACCGCGATGCGCATGAACAGAAAACTGCCGCCCCACAGGGCGGCGAGGGCGAACAGGCGGATCAGGCTGGCGAGGGTCATGGGTGGCGCCGGCGGGGCGCGGACCCCGCCGAATCGGCAAAACGAAACGACGAAACCGAAGGCTTTCGCCAAGCCCTGGCGGGCCCGGGCCGCCCCCGGCGCTGGAGGCCCATTCTTCGAAATCCGGTGGGTTCGCGCAAACCATTTATGCTGCGCGACTGTTTATTTTGACTGAACGGTCATGCGCCTGCCTCCCCTCATCGCCGTGCGATTTTTCGAAGCCACTGCGCGCCATCTGAGCGTGCGCCGCGCCGCCGCCGAGCTGCACGTCACGCCGGGCGCCGTGTCTCAGCAGGTGCGCAAGCTGGAGGAGTTCCTGGGCTGCACGCTGTTCGAGCGCCTGCCGCGCGGCCTGGCGCTCACGCGGGCGGGTGCCGAATACCAGTCGGCCTGCAGCGATGCGCTCGCGGTCATCGGCCACGCCACCTCGCGGGTGGCCGCCGGCGCGCGGCGCGTCGTGCTGGTGAGCTGCACGCCTGGCTTCGCCGTGCAGTGGCTGGTGCCGCGCCTGCAGGACTTTCAGCAGCACGCAGCCGGCCTGGACGTGCACGTGAGCACCACCAACCGCACGGTCGATCTGGCCGGCGAGGGCGTGCATTTCGCGGTGCGCCACGGCATGGGGAAGTACCCGGGCCTGCGGGCGGAAGCGCTGCTTGCCGACGATCTCGTGCCGGTGTGCAGCCCCCGCCTCATCGCGCCGCGGCGCATCGCGCGCGCCCGCGACATCGACGGCCACCGCCTGCTGCACGACGAGCACCGGGGCGACTGGCGGCTGTGGTGCGAGGCGCACCGTATGCCCCGGGTAAACACCGAACAGGGCGTGGTGTTTGCTGATTCCAACGGCGCCATCGAAGCCGCCGTGGCCGGCCGGGGCTTCGCGCTGGTGCGCCGCGCGCTCATCGGGCGCGAGCTGGCCACGCGCGCCTTGATCGGCGTGCAGGCGGGTGCGCTGGCCACGCCGCTGGCGTACCACCTGGTCTATGCGGCACCCGCGCTCATCGATCCGGAGCTGCGGCGTTTCCGCGACTGGATCGTCGCGCAGGCCGGGCAGGAGCGCGGCAGCGGCGCTTGAGCGATGTGGCCGGCGCCGGGCTTCACGCCCCCGGCAATGCCCGCACCATGTAGACCGCGCCCTCTCCGTAGGTGGCCAGCCGCGTGCGCTGCGCAGCGTCCTGCAACGGTGCGGGGGCATAGCCGTGCCGTGCCCAGTAGCCCTGCGATCCCTGTACCGACACCAGCGCGCTGTGGCGCAGCCCTTCGCTGCGTGCCGTGGCCCAGGCCGCGGCCAGCAGCACCTGCGCGAGGCCCTGCCCTGCCAGCGCGGGTGACACGGCCATGTCGTGCAGGTACAGCGTGTCGGGGGCCCGGGCGGCCTCGAAATCGCCGTGCAGCGGCGTGACCTTGCCCCGCAGCGAGCGGTAGGCCGCCAGATAGGCACACAGGTGGCCGTCCCGCTCCAGGGCGAGCGAGCACTGCGCCGGGCTCGCCAGGCGGCGCTGGAACACCGCATGGCTTTCCTCGAACCCCTCGCCATAGCAGGCGCGCTGCACCTGCAACAGGCCGGGCAGATCGGCCGCGGCCAGCGGGCGCGCCCGGGGCGGGGCGGATGGCAGGGGGTGGGATCGGGCGTGGGCGGGCATGGGCGTGGGCGGTGCGAAGGGGCGGCACGGGCAGCGAAGGCCTCCATCCTACGGCCGGTGCCCGCCGGCCCGTGCAGGCGCATTTCTTGCACCCGTTCGTTGCCAATTCCCCGAAAACCGTCGCCATTTGGCCCATCCGTTCGCGGCCGCAGCGCCCCGATCGGATGCAGGTGAGAGAATTTCCACACCGTTGCCCCGCCCTACTGATGCCAGACACCATGTCTTTAAGCCGATTCCTCCGCCTTTTCGGGGCCCTCGTGGTGTTGGCCACGATGCTGCTGGTCGGCCGCATCGCCACGACGGAGTACCAGTCGGTGCGCGCGTCGGCGGCCAGCGTGGAGGCCATCGACCAGTTGCGCGCGGGGCTGCTCGCTGCCGAAATGGTGTCGCGCGAGCGCGGTCCCACCAACGGGGCGCTGGGCGGCCCGTCGCCCCTGCCGCCGGAACTGCAGCAGCCGCTGGCG
>NZ_BAAJYT010000386.1:0-2589 GCF_057541515.1 Acidovorax sp. KNOB132 | reverse complement strand
TCGCTGCCCCCCCAAGGGGGGCTGCTCGCGCCTTGGGGCGGCCCGGCGGCGCTCGATGGCTCGCCATAGACTTCGCCGAAATAGCCCAGCAGCCGCACGCGCCGGCAATCGGTGGCCTCGGCCAGGGCCAGCAGCGCGTCGAGCTTGCCGCGCATGACCTGCTTGAATTCCTCGCCCGCCGGGCTTTCGTCGATCATGCGGCGCTGGTTCACCACGTCCTGCAGGCCGTAGGCCATCCAGGCGTCGGCCGGCAGGCCGTCGCGGCCGGCGCGGCCGGTCTCCTGGTAGTAGCCCTCGATGTTCTTGGGCATGTCCACGTGCGCGACGAAGCGCACGTCGGGCTTGTCGATGCCCATGCCGAAGGCGATGGTGGCCACCATCACGATGCCCTCCTCGCGCAGGAAGCGGTCCTGGTTCTGCTGGCGCACTTCGGGCGGCAGACCCGCGTGGTAGGGCAGCGATTTCAGGCCCGCGTCCACCAGCGCGGCGGACATTTCTTCGACGCGCTTGCGTGACTGGCAATAGACCACGCCCGCGTCTTCGGGGTGTTCACGCTCGATGAAGCGCAGCAGCTGCGCGAGCGGCTCCTTCTTTTCTTCGATGCGGTAGCGGATGTTGGGCCGGTCGAAGCTGCTGACGAAGTGCTGCGCGCCTTCGAGCTGCAGCCGCTCGACGATATCGGCCCGCGTGAGCGCATCGGCCGTGGCGGTGAGCGCGATGCGCGGCACGCCGGCATAGCGCTCGTGCAGCACGGTGAGCGCGCGGTACTCGGGACGGAAGTCGTGGCCCCACTGGCTCACGCAGTGCGCCTCGTCGATGGCGAACATCGACAGTTGCCCGCGCTGGTGCAGGCCGTCCAGCAGCTCCAGGAATCGCGGTGTGGTCAGCCGCTCGGGCGCGGCGTAGAGCATGGTGATGTCGCCGCGCGCCACGCGCTTTTCCAGTTCCTGCGTCTGCTGCCAGTCGAGCGTGGAATTGAGGTAGGCCGCATCGACGCCCGCCTCGTGCAGCGCGCCCACCTGGTCGTGCATGAGCGCGATGAGCGGCGAGACGACGATGGCCACGCCCTGCCCCGCATCGCGCCGCACGATGGCCGGCACCTGGTAGCACAGCGACTTGCCGCCGCCCGTGGGCATCAGCACCAGGGCGTCGCCGCCGGCGATCACGTGCTCGACGATGGCCTGCTGGGGGCCGCGGAACTGGTCATAGCCAAAGACGTCGTGCAGAACGAAATGCGCGGGGGACAAAATCGAATACTCTCTTTTTGATAGCAGATTGCCCTAGTGGAATATGCGCTAGAGGCCGATTGGATGGGAATTCCCCGGCCCCGCCGCGCCAGGCGGCCCACCGGGAAAGGCGCTTATTGTGCGCCGGCCCCGCGCACCCGCCATCGGCCGGCGCCCCCAACGATTCGCAACGCGAATGGATCGCTCCGATTATTCAATTGGACGCGAATCGCTGCGCCGGACAAGATGCCTTCAGCCCCGGCACAGGGGCATGGCCTACCGACCCAGGAGACAAACGACATGAAGCACCTCATCCCGGCCCTGCTGGCAGCCTGCGGCCTGGCCGCCGCCGTGGCGCCCGCACGGGCCCAGCAGCCGCCGTACCCCAACGCCCCCATCACCCTGATCGTGCCGTTCGCGGCCGGCAGCGGCACGGACTCGGTCGCGCGCACCGTCGGGCAAAAGCTCGCGGAGCGCCTGAAGCAGCCGGTGCTGGTGGACAACAAGCCCGGTGCCAACGCGCAGGTGGCCGCGCAGATCGCGGCCAAGGCCAAGCCGGACGGCTACACGCTGTTCATGACGACCAACACGTCGCACTCGGCCAACCCGGCGCTCTACAGCCACCTGAAGTACGACCCCATCAAGGACTTCACGCCGGTGGCGCGGGTGGGCGAGTTGCCCTTCGCGCTGGCGGTGCACCCCGGCGTGCCGGCGAAGACGCTGGCCGAGCTGATCGACTACGCTCGCGCCAACCCGGGCAAGCTGAGCTACGCCACGCCCAACAGCACCTCGCTGGTGGCGATGGAGAGCATCAAGCACATCGCCCAGGTCGATGTGCTGAGCATCCCCTACAAGTCGAGCCCCCAGGCCATGACGGACTTGGTGGGCGGGCAGGTGCAGGTCTACGTGGCCGACCTGGGTTCGGGCAAGAGCATGCTCACCAGCGACAAGGTGCGCACGCTGGGCATCACCACCACGCAGCCCTCGCCCCTGCTGCCGGGCGTGCCGCCGATCGGGCAGACGGTGAAGGGCTTCGACCTCACGTCGTGGAACGGCATCTTCGGGCCGGCCGGCATGCCGCCGGCCATCGTGAACCGCCTGAACACGGAGCTGCAGGCCGTGCTGGCCGAAAAGGACACGCAGGACAAGCTCGCGCAGATCGGCTTCCAGGTGTGGCCCAGCAAGACGCCGCAGGAGTTCGCGACCTACGTGGCCGACCAGCTGGCCCACTGGCGCACGCTGATCCAGCAGGCCCGCATCCAGCCCGAATGAACGGCATCCCCCTGAGCGGCGTTGCCGCTTCCCCCTTGTTCTCGCATCGCTGCGCGCTGCGGGAAGGGGGGACGACGCCAGCGCGGCGGGG
>NZ_BAAJYT010000385.1:0-2605 GCF_057541515.1 Acidovorax sp. KNOB132 | reverse complement strand
TGATTGCCGCCCCTGGCCCTGGCCGACGTGACCACCACCGGCCCCGTCGAGGGCAGCACCGCCGTGCTGTACCGCCTGGCCTACGACGACGCGCGCCGCCTGCGCCCCTACAACCAGGCGCGCTGGAGCCAGCCGCCCGCGCAGCTGGTGCAAAAGGCCGTGCGCGATCAGCTGGGCCTGCGCCGCGCCGTGCTGACAGGCGACGAAGGCGCCGCGCAGATCCTGGAGGGCGGCGCCCTGCCGGCCATTCTGCGCCTGGAGATCGAGGAGTTCAGCCACGTATTCAGCGCCCCGGCCACCAGCGTGGGACTGGTGCGGCTGCGCGTATCCATCGCCGAGTCCACGCCGGCCGGCGAGAAGCTGCTGGCCCAGCGCGTGTTCCTGGTCCAGCGCCCCGCCGCCACGGCCGATGCGCCCGGCGGCACCCGCGCCCTGGCCGACGCCACGGCACAGGCCGCGCAGGACATCGCGCAGTGGCTGGAGCAGATGGGGCGCTGACCCGTCTCGTTTCGGCCCGCTACCGGCGCCGCGCCCGCGGCGCCCGCCCGGTCAGAAGCTGTGTCGCAGCGTCAGCGTCACATTGCGCGGCGCGCCCGGCAGGTTCAGGTTGGGGCTGCTGCCGTGGGCCGAGACGATGTAGTTGCGATCGAACAGGTTGCGCAGGTTCAGCTGCACCGTGGTCGCCTTGCCGATGCGGTACTGCGCCATCGCGTCCACCACCACGTACGACGGCAGGGTCACCGTGTTGCCCGGGTTGGCGAAGCGGTCGCCCACGTAGTTGATGCCGCCGCCCACGCTCCAGTCGTCGCCCAGGCGCTGCGTGAGCCACGCCGAGAACGCGTTGCGCGGCGTGATCGTGGCGCGTTTGCCCTGCACCGCCTGGCCGGCGTCGGTGGCCGTGGAGCGGGTGATGCGCGTGTCCAGCAGCGCGTAGCTCAGCGTGGCCTGCAGGCCCGCCGCCAGCTCGCCCGCCAGCGACAGCTCCAGCCCGCGCGTGCGCTGCGTGCCGATGGGGATCAGCCGGGTGGGCTGTGCCGGGTCGGTGGTCTTGATGTCGGTGCGCTCGAGCTGGAACAGGGAGGCCGTGGCCGTGGCGCGGCCGTCCAGCAGGTCGAGCTTGGCACCCACTTCGTAGTTGGTCGTCTGCTCGGGCTGGATGGCCGTGTTGGTGGCCGACAGCGCGAACATCTCGGCCGAGGGCTGGTAGGAACGGCTCACCGACACGTAGTACGACTGTGCCGCCGTGGGCTGCCACACCAGGCCCGCGCGCGGGCTCCAGGTGGTGTCCGTGCGCTCGAAGTCGCTCTGGCCCGCCAGGCGGGTGTCGGTCTCCTGGCCGAAACGGTCGTAGCGCAGGCCGGCCAGCACCTTCCACTCGGGCGACAGCGTGATCTGGTCCTGCACGTAGAACGCGCGTGTCAGGTAGCGGTTCAGCGCGCTGGCCGACACGGCCCCGCCGCCGTTGAGCGGCGCCACCGGCAGCACTGGGTTCCACAGGTTCACGTTGCCCAGCGTGCCGCCGGTGAACGAGACCGCATCCTTGTTCTGCTGGCCCAGCTCCAGGCCGTAAAGCACCTCGTGCGCGACGCTACCGGTGCGCAGGTTCTGGATCAGCTCGGTCTGGTTGAACACGCCGCGCTCGCGCCGGTCCACGCCCGAGCGCGTGAGCGCCACGATGCCCGCGGCCTCGTTCGTGGTGCCCGCGGGCAGGGTGTTCTGGCGGTCCAGGTCGTAGTGGTAGTAGCGCAGGGCGTTGCGCACGCGCAGCGTGTCGGAAAAGCGGTGGCTGAACGTGGCGGTGAACGAGTTGACCGTGGATTCGGACGTGTCCGCGTCGCGCGCATTGGCCGAGCCGAAGTAGGTGCCCGCGGGCACGTTGACCGGGCGGCCCTGGTAGGCCGGGATGCCGAAGTCGGTCACGCGCTTGTCGTGCAGGTAGTCGGCCTGCAGCATGAGCGAAGTGGCGCCGTCGGGCTTCCACAGCACCGAAGGGGCGATGGCCTGGCGCTCCAGGAACTGCTGGCTGCGGTAGCTGTTGGCGTCCTCGGCCGCGCCGGTGACGCGCCAGGACCAGTCGCTGCCCGCGGGCGCGCGGCCCACGTCGAACTCGGCGCGCTTGTCGGCCCAGCTGCCCACGCTCAGGGCGATGTCGGACACGTCCGTGCCGGGCTTTTTCGTCACGCGGTTGACCAGGCCGCCGGACGAGCCGCGCCCGTACAGCACGGCGGCGGGGCCCTTCACCACCTCCACCCGCTCGATGTTGGACAGGTCGCGGAAATACAGCGCGTCGTCGCGAAAACCGTCCACGAACTGGTCGCCGATGCTGGTGAAGCCGCGGATGCTGACCTGGTCGCGCTGGCCGTCGCCATGCGACAGGCCCACGCCCGCCACGTTGCGCAGGGTGTCCTGCATCGAGGTCGCGCCCTGGTCGCGGATCACCTGCTGCGGCACCACGTCGATGGTCTGCGGCACGTCGCGCAGCGGGGCCTCGGTCTTGGTGCCGCTGGCGCTCGAAGCGGCGTTGTAGGCCGTGTCCTCGCCACGCGCCGCCTGCACGCGCACCTCGCTCATCGTGGTGCCAGCCGCCGCACCCGCGGCCCCCGGG
>NZ_BAAJYT010000384.1:0-2616 GCF_057541515.1 Acidovorax sp. KNOB132 | reverse complement strand
GGATCTGCGCCTGGATGGTCACGTCCAGCGCCGTGGTCGGCTCGTCGGCGATGACGAGGTCGGGCCCGTGCAGCAGCGCGATGGCGATCGCCACGCGCTGGCGCATGCCGCCCGACAGCTGGTGCGGGTAGGCGCGCAGCCTGTCGTCGGGGCTGGGAATGCCCATCAGCGCCAGCGTGTCGCGCGACAGGGCGCGGGCCTCGGCGGTGGTGGCGCGGCGGTGGGCCTTGACGGCCTCGATCATCTGCGTGTCCACGCGCAGCACCGGGTTGAGCGTGGCCATCGGGTCCTGGAAGATCATGGCGATGCGGTTGCCCTGCAGCGCGCGCCGCTCGGCGGCCGGCAGCGTCGTGAGGTCGCGGCCCTGGAACAGCACTTGCCCGCCCTCCACGCGGCCGGGCGGATCGACCAGCCCCATGATCGAAAAGCCGGTGACGGATTTGCCCGAGCCCGACTCGCCCACCAGGCCCAGCACCTTGCCGCGCCCGAGCGTGAACGACACGCCGTCCACCACCGGCAGCACGCCGGCGCGGGTGTGAAAGCGCGTGCGCAGATCGCGCACCTCCAGCGTGGGAACGCTGGCGGGCACCGCGGCAGCGGACGCCGGGATCGGGGAAGACGATGCGGTGCCCATCATTTCTGCAGCCTCGGGTTGAGCACGTCGCGCAGCTGGTCGCCCACGAGGTTGATCGCGACGATGGTGAACAGCAGCGCCAGGCCGGGAAAGAAGCTGATCCAGTATTCGTTGGACAGCAGGTACTGGTAGCCGTTGGAGATCAGGAGGCCCAGCGAGGGCTCGGTGATCGGCACGCCCAGGCCCAGGAACGACAGCGTGGCCTCCAGCGTGATGGCGCGCGCCACCTGCAGCGCGCCGATCACCAAGAGCGGCGGCAGGCAGTTGGGCAGGATGTGCCCGGTGACGATGCGCCAGCCCGGAATGCCCTGGCCGCGCGCGGCCTCCACGTATTCGCGGCGCGCCTCCACCAGCGCCTGGCCGCGCGCCGTGCGGGCGTAGTAGGCCCACTCCAGCAGCACCAGCGTAAGCACCACGTTGCCCACGCCCTTGCCCACGTAGGCCAGGATCATCAGCGCCATGAGGATGGTCGGGAACGACAGCAGCAGGTCGACCACGCGCATCAGCAGCGCATCGACCTTGCCGCCCGCGTAGGCCGCGAGCAGCCCCACCAGCGTGCCGATCACCGCCGCCACCACGGCCGAGCCCACGCCCACCAGCAGGCTGATGCGCAGGCCGTACACGATGGCCGAGTACAGGTCGCGCCCCTGCCCGTCCGTGCCCAGCCAGTAGGTGAAGGTGCCCTCGGCGTTGGCCGCGCCGGGCTTCAGGCGCGCATCCAGCACGTCGAGCTGCATCAGGTCGTAGGGGTTCTGCGGCGTGATCCAGGGCGCGGCCAGCGCCGCGATCACCACCAGCGCCAGCACGGCCAGCGCGGCGGCCGCGGTGCGCGAGCGCAGAAAGTCCGCCGCCACGCGGTACCAGATCGACCGGTCGTCGAAGCCCCGCGCCACGGGAGCGTCGGGCGAAACCACAGGCTGCGTCATGCCGCGCCCTCCACCCGGGCGCGCGGGTCCAGCAGGCGGTAGAGCACGTCCACCACCAGGTTGAGCGTCACGAAGATCACGACCACCACCATCAGGTAGGCCACCACCACGGGGCGGTCCAGGCTGTTGATGCTGTCCAGGATCAGCTTGCCCGCACCGGGCCACGCGAAGATGCTCTCCGTCACCACCGCATAGGCGATGGTCGAGCCCAGCTCCAGGCCCAGCACCGTGACGAGCGGAATCAGCGTGTTGCGCAGCACGTGCATGCACATCACCCGCGCGGGCGACAGGCCCTTGGCGCGCGCGAACTTCACGAAGTCCTGCGGCAGCACCTCGCGCACGCCGGCCCGCGTGAGCCGCAGCACCAGCGAGATCTTGAACAGCGCCAGGTTGAACGCCGGCAGCGCCAGGTGCTGCAGGCCATCGAGCGTGAGGAACGACCACGGCACGCCGAACAGCTCGCGCGTGGCGCCGCGGCCGCTGGCGGGCATCCACCCCAGCTGCACGCTGAACACCATGATGAGCATCAGCGCCACCCAGAACGCCGGCAGCGAAAAGCCCGCGATGCTGACCGCCATGAGCGCCTTGGACACCGCGCTGTCCGGCCGCATGCCGGCATAAAGCCCCAGCGGCACGCCCAGCACCACCGCCAGCACCAGCGCGGCCAGGGCCAGCTCCAGCGTGGCGGGCAGGCGCTGCAGGATCAGGCGCACGGCATCTTCCTGGTACACGAAGCTCTTGCCCAGGCTGCCGTGCAGCGCGCCGTCGATGAAGGCCAGGTACTGGCGCCACAGCGGCTGGTCGAGCCCCAGCCGCGCGATGGCGGCCAGGCGCTCCTGCTGGTTCATGTCGTCGCCGATCAGGATGTCCACCGGGTTGCCGATGGCGTGCAGGCCCACGAACACGATCACCGTCATGGCCAACACCACCAGCAGCGCCTGGCCCAGGCGGCGCAGCAGCCAGCCGGTCATGGCCGCAGGGCCGCGGGCGGCCGCGAGCGCTTCAAGGCAAAAAGGCCTCCAGTGCAATATCCACTAGGGCATATAGCTATTATTT
>NZ_BAAJYT010000383.1:0-2617 GCF_057541515.1 Acidovorax sp. KNOB132 | reverse complement strand
CCATCGACGGCGGCCACCGCGATCACCGCGACAGCCGGCTGGCCGCCGTGGCCGCGCTCGGCGTGGCGGGCCTGGTCTGCGGCTGGTGGCTTGCCACGCGCGAGACCGGCAGCGACGGCACCGGCCGGCAGCCTTGACTTGACGCGCCACGCCCCGCAGGGGCCTGTGCGCAAGCCCCGGGTGGCCCCCGTTTCGTTGGAACTGAAAGGATGAGTCCATGACCGCTTCCTCGCTCTCCCAGGCCGCGCGCGCCGCGCAGACCTTCACGCTCTATGCGGCCGGTGGCCGCGTGTACGCCAGCAACGTGCGCGACAAGCTCATCGACCTGGGCGGGCTGACCGAGGCCCAGGGCCGCTACGGCTACGCGCTGGACGGCGGCGACCAGGTGGCGCGAGACGGGTTTCCCAGCCCCGAGGACGCG
Organism: Acidovorax sp. KNOB132; assembly: GCF_057541515.1. NCBI lineage: Bacteria > Pseudomonadati > Pseudomonadota > Betaproteobacteria > Burkholderiales > Comamonadaceae > Acidovorax > Acidovorax sp. KNOB132. The sequence goes on along the minus strand of NZ_BAAJYT010000383.1, from coordinate 2,196 downwards.
CTGGCGGACATCGCCGGCACCGTCACCTTCCTGTACCTGGACGGGCAGTTCACCGCGCTCGAAGACCTGTCCGATGGACGCAGCCCGGACCTGAGCGACGTGCCGCAGATCCAGATCAGCCTGGATGCGCTCGGCCATGGCGAGCCGGCCATCGCCGCCGATATCTGACCGATGGCCCTGCGCCCCGGGTCCGGGAATCCCCGGTGGACGCTGTCCGGCAGGCCGGCTATGGTTTGTGAACGGTGTTCACAATCGTGATGGGCGCCGCACCCGGCCCCGGCGCGGGCCGCCAGGAGACGACGCATGAAAGTGGAACCCTACCTGTTTTTCGACGGCCGGTGCGAAGAAGCGCTGGCGTTCTACCGCACGGCCCTGGGCGCGGAGGTCACCGCGCTGATGCGCTTTTCGGACAGTCCCGCCCCGACCGATGCGTCCGGTTGCGCGGGCGCGGCCCCGCCGCCGGGCGACAAGGTCATGCACGCCGCGTTCCGCATCGGCGAGACCACGCTCATGGCCTCTGACGGCATGAACGGAGGGCAGCCCGTCTTCCAGGGCGTGTCGCTGTCGCTCAACCCGGCCGACGAGGCCGAGGCCCGGCGCCTGTTCGCCGCGCTGTCCGAGGGCGGCCAGGTGCAGATGCCGCTGTCGCCCACCTTCTTCTCGCCCGCGTTCGGCATGGTGGCCGACCGGTTCGGGGTGCCGTGGATGGTGGTGTGCACGCCCACTGCCTGACCGGCCCGCCCTGATGCCGAACGCGTGCCATCGCCCCTCCGATTGACCACCACGGCCCCCGCGCCCGCTCAGCCCATGATCGACACGCCCCACATCGCCGACCTGCCCGCCCGCCCCACGGCGTTCATCCACGTCACCTGCACCCGCGAGGAGATCCAGCACGTCATGGGCCAGGGCGTGCGCGACCTGATGGACGCCATCGCCGCCCAGGGCGCCTCGCCCGCCGGCCCCTGGTTCACCCACCACCGGCGCCGGCCCACGGACACCTTCGACTTCGAGATCAGCGTGCCCCTGGCCACGCCCATCGGCCCGCACGGCCGCATGCAGCCCGGCGAGTGGCCCGCCATGCGCGTGGCCCGCACCGTGCACCGCGGGCGCTATGAAGACCTGGCCGGCGCCTGGGGCGAGTTCCTGCAATGGATCGAGGGCGAGGGCCTCACGCCCACGGGCGAGCTGTGGGAGTGCTACCTGACCGGGCCCGAGACCGGATCGGACCCCACCGCCTGGCGCACGGAGCTGAACCAGCCGCTGCAGGATTGAGCGGCCCACCGGCTGCGTCGAGGTGGTTTGCTATTGAATCAATAGCATTGCTGGCATGAAATCCGCCGGCATGGACTGGTTTTTCCTTGAAATGCAGGCTTGGAATGGCATGGCAGTGCGGACCCGTCCCGTCCCTGCGGCATGATCCGCGCGCAGGCCACTGTTCCATCCCCGCACCAGTCCGTTCTGCCGCGCCCGCGTTGCAGCGCCGCCGGCCGCCCCCATGTGCAGTGACAGACCATGCCGCCGCATGGCCCGCGCCACGCTGGCCGCACCCCACCGTGCATGCCGGGCGCCGGGGCCGCGCGCGGCGCCACCCAGGAGCTTTCCATGCCAGCCATTGCCGACACCCCCATCCTGAACACCCAGCCCTTGGGCCCGCTGTGGCCCACGGTGGACCCGTTCCTGTTCTGCGCCCACCACGACGACGCCTATCCGCCCGGCAATGCCGAACTGGGGCCCGATGCGCCGCTGGACGGCCGGCAGATCGGGCAGGACTTTTCGCGCCGGGACGGCTGGAGCATGTACCACGGCGACGTGGTGCCCGGGTTCCCGCCGCACCCCCACCGCGGGTTCGAGACGGTGACCATCGTGCGCAAGGGCCTCATCGACCATGCCGATTCGCTGGGCGCCGCCGCCCGCTTCGGCCAGGGCGACGTGCAGTGGCTCACCGCCGGCGACGGCGTGGTGCATTCCGAGATGTTCCCGCTGCTGGACCGCACCGGGCCCAACCCGCTGGAGCTGTTCCAGATCTGGCTCAACCTGCCGGCGCGTTCCAAGCGGGTCGATCCGCACTTCACCATGTTCTGGTCCGGTGACATTCCGCGCGTGGTGGACCCCGGCACGGACGGCGGCGGCGCCACCCACGTGGCCGTGGTGGCTGGCCGGCTGGGCGAGGCCGCGCCCCTGGCGCCCGCCGGCGCG
>NZ_BAAJYT010000382.1:0-2628 GCF_057541515.1 Acidovorax sp. KNOB132 | reverse complement strand
AAATTTTTTCAGTCATTGCATACACCTTAATCAACAAATCCAGCAAATCTTCCATTCGAATCGAAGCGAATTCCCTTCCGTCTGTTGTTCAAGCACGAACCCATCTCGGCCCAGTGGATTAAATACTACGCTGGGATGGGTAAGGATATCCTCAACTTGAAATTGTCCATGTGGCGTTGTCCGGGTTTGCGCTGGTCCTGTTTTGGCGATGCATCCGCCACGCATTCCGCTACTTTCCTCTGATTAATTTAGTAATAGCGCTACACAAAAGATAAGATAAGCCAACGAGCAACACGCCAAAGAGAACAACCATAAAGCCATAAAACAGGGAAACCTCCTCATAGCCCTTCAATGCCGAGAAAATCAACAAAAACAAAACCTCCAAGCCTGTAAACATTTGAAATTCTTGCGGCTTTTCATTTATCCTCCCCAAGATCCACAATCTATGCATCCATTGCATCATTGAGGGGAAAATAACATTCCACAAAAGCTTTGAGAAAAAGCCCGCGAGTAGAATAATTTCAAAATTATCTATATTCATGGAATTATTTGCATTTGACCAAATACTCCTCGCCAAAAGTTGGCAATGCCAACAGGCCAACTGACTGTGGCGGTGCCAGTTACAGAGTTTGAGATTGGATAAATTGGCCAAGAAAGGCCTTATCAAATGTGAATCGAGCCCCCCCCACCCTAGTTCTGATGTAATTCCAAGTACTGGGTCCACCTTGCATTACCCACCTGCCCGCAGCCAGATCAGGTACAACGCCTGCCTCTGCCCATGAAGTCACCGTAGTTGTAGTTGAACAAAACAATGGCGAAGCAGCAGATCCCGCCAGACCTATTGCCGAAGGACTAAATCCCGCTACAGATGCAGGCATGGTGACCGTCCGGATCCAAGCTCCGGCTCTCACCGCATCGTCCAAGGTCGTTTCTCGCCTGACTCCAGCAAGAGTGGTCAAGTCTAGAAACTGCAAGCCATCCGGATCAATCGACGAAATCGGATTTCCTGCCACATACCCAAATCGATCCCCCTCATCCAGTCCATAGGATCAGCCTGGAAGTACCGCCCGAGGGCGGGTCATAGGACCGGTTCAGGTTGTAGTTCAGTTGGGTCTCCTTATCGAACACCTGCCCCGGATACCGCAGGTCGAACTTGATGGCTTCCGCATGGTTGGAACTGCCCTGCCCGCTTTGTGAGTAATTGGTCGCCCCGGTCGTCGGGTTCGCCTCTCCAAACCCCGTGATCAGCCACTGCCACGCCACCTGGCCCTGCGTGTTCGTCAGGCGTCTCGGCGTGTTCAGGTGGTCCGCATCGATGGCATACAGCCTGCCGTTGATCTGCGCGGCAATGGGCATCGGCCCGTTCGCGGTGGGCAGGTAGATGACCTCGGTGCTGTCCATCTCGCCCGCTGCTGCCGCGCTGTCGCTGCTCCGTCTGCTGCCGTACTGCCCCAGCACGGTGCTGCCGATGCCATCCTCCGTATAGACGGCCAGCTGGTTGAGGGACGGGTTAGCCCCGAATATCCGCCCACTAATCTTGAACACTCGCTGTTTCAGGATTTCGTAAGTGTAGTTTGCAGTCAACTCTACCAGCGTCACCCCCCGTTCTTGACGTCCCAATTGTCCTGTGAGACTGTTGTCATCAATGCCCTCCAACGCTTTTAAGCCGGCCGTGCTCAAAATTGAATGGTATCTCTCCAAACCAAACTACCCCATCCTCTTTTTTAATCACAATGCTCTCCGCTGGATATTTAATCACTTGCAATTGCAACTCATCTATAACAGATTTTTCTGGCACCCCAATCCATGCAGCCTCCAATAATCTCTCCAAACGGCGATTGGATTCGTTACTCGACTCTCCACTCTGCCTCACATAATTTAGAGTTATTGAGCGATCAATCCACAAATATGCAAATACAGCGCAACCAATTAGCGCCAACATTAGCGCAAAAATCATCAATTTTAGCTTCATATGTATCCCTTATTTTCCAGCATTGAAGGCACCTTTTGCAAAGGTACGGCACTGATTAGAACTCCAGGGCTTCCAACTGTATTTAGGACGATCTTTATTATTTGCAAGACTCAAAATATAATCATACACTTTTTTCTCTTCTGCCTTGGCATCACAGGTAATTTCGGCTCGTGTATTTTTACCCGATTTTTCCGAAAGAGCAAAGCGAAGATTATCAACTGACTGAGAGGTTGGTTGCCCGTCTTTATCCATGACAAGATTTGGCACACTAACACGGCGAATATTTCCATCATCCGCAGAAAGCCGCGCGCCCACTATGCCCGGGCTATTGGGACTATATCGCCCGTATTAGTAATATTGAGTCACGCCCGCTGCGTCATATCCCAATACTCCCCCATGCCCGCCTAGCCATGTGCTTGTCTTACCGTCCGCATACTCAATTGGGTAATCCGGAAACAATACCGTGCATGCAGCCAACCCTTCAGGGTCTATAAAATTCAGAGGATCGCCGCCCACATACCCAAAGCGATTCCACCCCCATCCAGCCCCGATCGGTCCGCCTGAAGTACCGCCCCGAAGGCGGGTCATAGGAGCGGTTCAGGTTGTAGTTCAGGCCTGTCTCCTCATCGAACACTGCCCCGGATACCGCAGTCGAA
>NZ_BAAJYT010000381.1:0-2631 GCF_057541515.1 Acidovorax sp. KNOB132 | reverse complement strand
GTCGGCGCCCAGCTCCAGGCCCAGCACGCGGTCGAGTTCTTCGCCGTGGGCGCTCAGCATGAGCACCGGCGTGGCCTGGTGCGCCGGGTCGCGGCGCAGGTCGCGCAGCAGATCGAGGCCGTTGCCGTCGGGCAGGCCCACGTCCAGCACCAGCAGGTCGAAGGGCCGGGCGCGCAGCTGTTCGCGCGCGTCCCGCAGCAGCAGGCTGTGCACGATGGATAGCCCCTCGCGCTCGAGCGCATAGGCCACCGTGCGCGCGATGGCGGGGTCGTCCTCCAGCAGCAGCAACCGGGCGTGGGTGGTGGACATGCCGTGCCTTCAGCGCGCGACCAGCACGGGGAACAGCTTGCCCAGCCCTTCGGCCATCACCTCCACCGCCAGCGCCGCGAGGATCAGGCCCATGAGCCGGGTCATCACGTTGATGCCGGTCTTGCCCAGCACGCGCGCGATGGGGTCGGCCAGCGCGAAGCACAGCGCCGTGGCGCCGGCGATGACCACGCCGTAGCCCACCAGCGCCAGGTGCTGCCAGAAGGTCTGCGCCCGGTCGGCATATATCACCACGGTGGACATGCTGGCCGGCCCGGTGAGCAGCGGGATGGTGAGCGGCACCACGGCGATGCTGTCGCCCTGGGCGGCCTTCTCGGCGCCTTCCTCCAGTTCGTGGGTGTGGGGCTTGGCCTCGGCCGGCTGGGCGTTGAGCATGTTCATCGCGCTGATGAGCAGCAGCATGCCGCCGCCCACCTGGAAGCTCTGCAGCGAGATGTTGAAGAACTCCAGGATCTGCAGCCCGAGCAGCGCGCAGGCCGCGATTACGCAGAACGCGCTGAAGGCCGCCACCTGGATGGTGCGCCGGCGCTGGCGCTGCGAAAACCCGTCGGTGTAGTGGATGAAGAACGGCACGATGGCCAGCGGGTTCACGATGGCCAGCAGCGTGATGAGCGGTTTCAGGTCCATCAGCGGCCTCCGGAGACGTCGAGCAGTGACAGGGTGGTGTAGCTGGCCGCCTCCGACATCAGCCAGACGATGGCCTCGGCCACCTCCTCGGCCGTGCCGCCCCGCCCCATGGGCACCTGGTGCGCCAGATCGCGCACGCGGTCGGGCAGGCCGCCGCTGGCGTGGATGTCGGTGTCGATGAGGCCGGGCCGCACCGCATTCACGCGGACGCCCTCGGCCGCCACCTCGCGGGCCAGGCCGAGCGTGAGCACGTCGATGGCGCCCTTGGAGGCGGCGTAGTCCACGTACTGCCCGGCCGCGCCCAGGCGCGCCGCGGCGCTGGACACGTTGACGATGCTGCCGCCCGCGCCGCCGTGCTTCGTGCTCATGCGCCGCACGGCCTCGCGTGCGCAGAGAAAGCTGCCCACCACGTTGATGTCGAACATGCGGCGCAGGCGCTCGGCGCTCATCTGGTCCACGCGCGCGGGCACGTCGACCACGCCCGCGTTGTTCACCAAGGCACCGAGCGGGCCCAGCCGGGCATCGACGGCCTCGAACAGGGCGACGACCTCGTCTTCCTTCGCCACGTCGGCCTGCACGGCGATGGCCTGGCCGCCCGCCTCGCGGATGGCCTGCACCACGGCATCGGCCGCCTGCGCATCGCGGGCGTAGTTCACCGCCACCGCCCAGCCCTGGCGCGCGGCCAGCCGGGCGGTCGCCGCGCCGATGCCCCGGCTACCACCGGTCACAAGTACCACTTTGTTCAATTGCCGTCTCCTGCAAGAATGCACCGTTGGCGAAAGGTCCCGCATTACAGCATCCGCCGGCCCGAGCCACCACCGGGCCGGCGCGTCTTTTCACCGTTCCGCTTTCTTCCAACCACCCTCTCTCACCCATCCCTTCCGGCAAAGGAGTCGCATCATCATGGGCAATTTCGTGGACATCGCATCGGCTGACGGTTTCAAGGTGCCCGCCTGGGTCGCGCAGCCCGAGGGCCAGGCGCGCGGCGCCGTGGTCGTGCTGCAGGAAATCTTCGGCGTGAACTCGCATATCCGCGCCGTGGCCGACCGGCTGGCCGCGCGCGGCTACCTGGCCGTGGCGCCCGCCACCTTCGCCCGGGTGCAGCCCGGGGTCGAGCTGGGCTACAGCGCGCAGGACATGCAGGACGGCATCGCGCTCAAGTCGCGCGTCGAGGCGCTTCCCGGCGCGGGCGTGCTGCCCGACATCCAGGCCGCCATCGACCACGCGGCGCAGGCCGGCGGCGGCAAGGTGGGCATCGTGGGGTTCTGCTGGGGCGGCCTGCTCACCTGGCGCGCGGCGTGCGAGCTGCAGGGCCTGTCGGCCGCCGTCTGCTACTACGGCGGCGGCATGACCACCACCGAGGAAAGCGCGCGCACCCCGAAGGTTCCGGTGCTGGCGCACTTCGGCGACCGCGACCACTTCATCGCGCTCGACAGCGTGCAGGCCTTCGGCCGGGCCCACCCGGAAGTGGAGGTGCATGTGTACGACGCCGACCACGGCTTCAACTGCGACCAGCGCGGCTCCTACGACGAGGCCTCGGCCACCCTGGCGCGCGAGCGCACGCTGGCGTTCTTCGCCAAGCACGTGGGCTGAGCGGAGCCCCCGGGGCCGCCTGACCGGCCGCGGGCCCGGAGGCGGCCGACCCGCGTCCTACAGCAGCAGCGGTCCGCCGACCGG
>NZ_BAAJYT010000380.1:0-2633 GCF_057541515.1 Acidovorax sp. KNOB132 | reverse complement strand
CTGCTTGCGCGCCTCGCTCTGCTCGCGGATGCCGCGGGCCTGCGCGCGCCGCACGGCCAGCGGCTGGGACAGGAACCATTGCTGCCACTCCATGCTGCGGGCCTGCGCGCGAAAGCGCTGGTAGTCCACGTCGTCCAGGCAGAGCAGGTCGCCGTGGCTGAGCACGGTGCGTTCGCCGCCGAACTGCAGCACCGTCGGGTCGTGCAGCCCCGTCAGGCCGCAGTGGGCCAGAAAGCGCGGCCCCACCAGGAAGTCGCGGTTGCCGTGCATGAAGAACACCGGCCGCTGGCGGGCCGCCTCGCGCAGCAGGGCGCCGCATTCGGCCTCGAAGGCCCCCTCGGCATCGTCGATGCAGTCGTCACCCACCCACACTTCGAACAGGTCGCCCAGGATGAACACCGCGCTGGCGTCGGTGGTCCGCAGATAGCGTCGCCAGGCCTCGAACGTGGCGGGCTCGCTGGCCTGCAGGTGCAGGTCGGAAATGAATTCGACCGTGCGCCAGTCCGAAGCAGCGGCAAGCTCCTCGAACCGGGGCACGGTCGTGGTCACGGGGCGGGCGGGGATGGGTGCGCCGCGGTCGCCGCGATTACAGGGCGACGGCCTTCTCGATGATCACGTCGTCCTTGGGCACGTCGTCATGGAAGCCCTTGCGGCCGGTCTTCACGCCCTTGATGGCATCGACCACTTCGGTGCCCTTGACCACCTTGCCGAACACGGCATAGCCCCAGCCCTGGGCGGACGGCGCGGTGTGGTTCAGGAAGCCGTTGTCGGCCACGTTGATGAAGAACTGGGCGGTGGCCGAGTGCGGATCGCTCGTGCGGGCCATGGCCACGGTGTAGTTGGCGTTCTTCAGGCCGTTGTTGGCCTCGTTCTCGATCGGGGCTTCGGTGCCCTTTTGGTTCATGCCGGGCTCGAACCCGCCGCCCTGCACCATGAAGCCGGGGATCACGCGGTGGAAGATCGTGTTGTCGTAGTGGCCCTTCTTCACGTAGGCCAGGAAGTTCTCGGTGGACTTCGGCGCCTTTTCGGCATCGAGTTCGAGGGTGATGACGCCGTGGCCGGCGATGTGCAGTTCGACTTGGGGGTTGCTCATGGGATTCCTTGGAAAGCGTTGGGGGCCGGGAGGGCCGTGGTGAACAGGGGCCGGCGGGCTTTACTTGACGACGGTGGCGGAGGTGATGACGACGGGTGTCGTGGGCACGTTCTGGTGCATGCCCTTGTTGCCCGTGGACACGGCCTTGATCTTGTCCACCACGTCGGTGCCCGAGACCACCTTGCCGAACACGGCGTAGCCGTTGCCTTCACCGGTGGCGTTGAGCATGGCGTTGTCCTTCACGTTGATGAAGAACTGCGAGGTGGCCGAGTCCGGATTGCCGGTGCGGGCCATGGCGATGGTGTAGTTGTCGTTCTTGAGGCCGTTGTTGGCCTCCAGCGGAATCGGTGCCTTGGTGGGCTTTTGCTGCATGTCGGGCGTGAAGCCGCCGCCCTGGATCATGAAGCCGTTGATCACGCGGTGAAAGACGGTGCCGTCGTAGTGCTTGTCCTTCACGTAGGACAGGAAGTTGTCCACCGTCTTCGGGGCCTTGGCGGGGTCGAGCTGGACCACGATGTCGCCCAGCGACGTGGCGAGCTTCACCTTGGGGGCCGCCGCGTCCTGCGCCTGGGCGGGTGCTGCGGAAACGATAGCTGCCAGCGCCATGCTGGCCAGCGCCAGGGTCGAATTTCTTCTGGAAATCATCCAATCACTCCTTCGAAAAATATCTGCCATTGGTTGCCCTTGCGGGTCCAGTATTGGCGCTTGACGGGGCCGGTGCGGGCCCCTTCGATGACCTCGCCGAACGTTACCACCATGGTGTCGGAGGCATCCGTCCAGCGCAGCAGGGTCTTGTCCTTGAGCTGGATCGGCCGCCCGCGCAGCGCGCGCGTTTCCGCGCCCAGCTGCTTGGAAAACTCCTGCAGCGGCATCTTGCCGTAGCTCTGGAACGTGGGGGCGTAAAACCCCATCAGGCGCTGCAGGTCGCCCTGCGACTTGGCGGTGCGCCAGGCATCCAGCACCGCATCGAACGCCTTGCGGTCGGCCTGCACGCTGTGCGGCGGCACCCATTGCAGCTGCCGTGCGATCACCACCGGCGTGGAGCGTGGCTCCACCGTGCGCAGGATGCGCTCCAGGTCCGGGTTGGCCAGGGCCAGGCACCCGTCGGTGGCCAGCGGCGCGCGCGAGAACTGGTCCGGCGGCGTGCCGTGCAGCCAGATGCCGCTGCCCGTCTTGCCGCGGCTCTGGTCCAGCGGATTGGGGTAGTTGATGGGCAGGGCGCCGGCGCCGTAGAAGTCCTTGAGCGTGGCCGGGTCCAGGCGGCTCGTGATGAAGTACACGCCCAGCGGCGTGCGCTGGTCGCCCTCGATGAGTTTTTCGATGCCGAGCTTGCCCACCGAGGCGTAGTAGTCGGCCACGAGTTCCAGCCCGTTGGGCGTGTTCTCGAACAGGTAGAGCCGCGAGCGCGACGCATCGACCGCGATCGCGTGCCGCGAACGCAGCGACAGCTCGATGAACTGGGCGGGAATGGTGCGCGCCTGGGGGCGCACCCGCAGGGCGTCCGTGCGCTGGCGCGACTCCGCGCGCAGCTCGGCCAGCA
>NZ_BAAJYT010000379.1:0-2656 GCF_057541515.1 Acidovorax sp. KNOB132 | reverse complement strand
TACCCCTTCGGCGCCCCGGTTCGGCGGCCACGACCTGGCGGCATTCTCTGCGGAGCCACTGGCCGCCGTCTTCGATCCAGCGTGCCTGCACGGCCTGGCCGTGGGCGAGGACGGCCGCCTGGGCGCCCTGCCCGACCGCGCCGCCGTGCGGGCCGCCCTGTACGCCGGCCGGCCCGTACTGCGCAGCCCCGACGCCATCGCCGCCGACCTGGCGAGCGACACCGCGCTGTGCCCGGGCGGCGCCATGCACGCCAGCCACCTGCGCCAGTTGCTGCGCTCCCGCCTGCTCGATGCCGCCCACAAGAAAGCCACCGGCTGGTTCGGCCAGACCGACTTCCTGCTGTGCCGCCAGCACGTGGACGACGAGGGCGACACCTACGGCGACGGCCTGTTCATGACCGTGTGGAAGACCTGGGACTTTCACCTGTCCATCGACGACCGCACTGCACGCCAGGGCTGGTGGCAGCGGCTGACCGCCCGCCTGCGCGCGCCGCCGCCACCGCCCCGCAGCGACGGCCTGGCCGTCATGCACCGGCGTTATGCCGCAGGCGTGCCCGGCCCCTGGGAACCGCTGGCCGAGGATGGGGACCCCGCCGCGCTGCAGGCCTGCCTGCACGCATGGCACGGCGTGCTCGACCACGCCCGCCGGGCCACGGCCCAGTCACGCGCCGGCCACCCCGTGTGGCGGCGGCTGGAGGCGGCGTTGTCCCCCGCGCGCATCGAGGAACTGGCGCAGTTGCCCGTGTTCACCGAGCAATACAACGACTGGTGGGGCACCGAGCGCAACGGCTGGTGGGAGGGCGACGTGTGGGTCGGCGTGCGCCAGCCCTGCATGCACCAGGGCGAACCCTGGGGCCTGGCCCTCAAGCTGAGCTGGCGCAGCGGCACCGAGGCGCCGGGCGACGCGCCCGACGACGCGCACGCCGCCTACCAGCTGGAGATCGAGGCCGCCGCCCCCGGCGCGCCACCGGTGGTGCGCATCACCTGCGCCCAGCGGCAGTCCGATCCGCGCCACCCGCTGCCGCGCCATGCGGTGGACCACGCGGCACGCCTGCTGCGCTGGTTCACGGAGCTGGAGCAGCGCCTGCATGCGGCGCACGGGGGTACGGCGCAAAGCGGTGACGCCCCGTGATTTGCTATATATTTAATAGCAACGCAGGCAATCGATACTAGGGCATGGGCCGGTTTTGACTCAAAACCGGCAGGCCCGGGCGTCAATCCCCGCCGCCGTCCCCGCCCCCATCGCCATCGCTCTCCGGCGCCTGCGAATCGCCCTGGCCATTGCCATCGTCGCCGCCCCGGCTGCCGCGCTTGCGGCCCCGGGCTTCCTTCTTGGCGGCGCGCAAGGCTTCCTGCCGGGCGCCCTCGGCCTGCCAGACCTCGAACTCCTCGGGCGTCTCCAGCGTGATGCGGCCCAGGATGGCGGTGCGAAAGTCCGTCATCACCAGCTCGGCCGCCTTTTGCAGGTTGACGCGGCCGCCCGCCATGATGGCGCCGCGCTTGCGGGCCACGGCCTCCAGGATCTCTTCGTCCTGCAGGTTGCCCACCGCGCCCGCCGGCAGGCCCAGCTTGTAGCGCGCCTCCATCAGCGGCACGTAGTGCTGCTTGAGGTAGCCGATCAGTTCCAGCGCCACCTCCTCCTCGTCGTAGGCATTGCGGCCGATGGCGCCGCTGGCGGCCAGCTTGAAGCCGCTTTCGGGCACGGTGATGCGCGGCCACAGCATGCCGGGCGTGTCCCACAGGTAGAAGTCGTCGGCCAGCGTGATGCGCTGCTCCAGCTTGGTGATGCCGGCCTCGTCGCCCGTCTTGGCCTGGCTTTTCTGGCTGAGCGTGTTGATGAGCGTGGACTTGCCCACGTTCGGAATGCCGCAGATCAGCACCCGCATCGGCTTGGCCATGCCGCCGCGCTGCGGCGCCAGCTGGTGGCAGGCATCGATGAGGCGCCGGGCCGGCGCGGGCTCGGAGGCATCGAGCGCGATGGCGCGCGTCTCCGACCGGGCGTTGTACCAGTCGAGCCACAGCGGCGTGCGCGCGGGGTCGGCCACGTCCTGCTTGTTGAGCACCTTGACCGCCGGCTTGTGCCCGGTCAGCTCGGCCAGCAACGGGTTGCTGCTGGAGCCGGGCAGGCGCGCATCCAGCAGTTCGATCACCACGTCGATGTCCTTGATGCGCTCGCCGATCGCCTTGCGCGTGAGGTGCATGTGACCGGGAAACCACTGGATGGCCATGGAGAGTCTTTCGCTTTTTTGAGGGGGTTCGAGGGCGACAAGGATAATCGGCCCTGTCTTCACCTTCCGCACTGGCCTACATGCCCCTTCCCCCACCCCCCGTTCACCGCCCCGATCAGAAGCACGACAAGGAGTTGCTGTTCAAGGGCGTGACCTGCGCGCTCATCGGCCTCATCGTGCTGCTGGCACCCTACGTGGCGCGGTCGTCCAGCGTGGCGGACATGATGCGGCAGGCCTCCCTGGTGGGCTGGTTCGCCCTGGTGCTGGGCGGCGCGTTCCTCGTGCGCTACGCCATGCGCCGCTATGGGGGCCGCCGGCGCTACTGAGGGGGAGCAGCGACTTGACGCAGGAAGCCGCCGCCCGCGGGCCGGCCGCCCCGTTCCCGATCGCTGCGGTGCCCGCCCCCGCGGCCGACCTGCCCGGGGGCG
>NZ_BAAJYT010000378.1:0-2666 GCF_057541515.1 Acidovorax sp. KNOB132 | reverse complement strand
CCAACGCCAGCGCCGACCGCACCGCTGCCGATGGACGACCCCGCCCCGCCCGCGCCACTGGAGGTGCCGGAGCCGCCGCCGGTGCCGAGCTATCTCACGGCGCGGCCGCTGGCGTCGCCGGGCGTGGAGCCGCCCGCCGACTGGAGCCTGGAGCCTGCGTCTCCGCTGGTTTGGCGAACCCGCTCGAGCGCGACGGATTCCACTGCCGCGCCGGCCAAGCCCGTTCTACCTCCACTGCCATCGGGATGGGCCTTGCCGGGATCGGTGGCTGCCGCTGAACGGCCCATCGGTGCGGTGCCCGCCGCCTCGACAACCCCGCAGGATGAAGCGGCTGTGGCAGGGCGCGCGCACAGCGCACCGCCACCGGAGCCAGCGGGCTATGAACTGCCCTTCGCCGAGTTGCGCGATTCCGAATGGCCCGAGGATCTGGACGACGGGCCGCTGCTCGCCGCCGCCGATGTGCCGGATGGCAATGGGCGGCAGGCTTCGACCGACGATGCCATCGCCAAGGCGGTGGCCATGGACATGGCCCTGGAAGCCATCGATGCCGACACCGATCCGGTGGCCATTGCCACGCAGGCCGGTGGTGGGCTGGAGGGCGTGGTGGCGTTGCCGGCAGAAGCGGCCATCGCCTCCGCGGCCCTGGCCGGTGCGCAGCCTTCCGTTCACCGCCTGCCGCTGCACTCGCCTGCGAAAGACGATGACGAAGACGACGATGCGGTGCATGCCACGGCCGCCGATGAGCCGGGCTTCATGCGCGCCGCGCGCCGCAAGGCCTTCTGGGGCAAGCCGGCGGTGCGGGCCGGCCTGGCCGTGCTGCTGATGGCCCTGGCCGCAGGCCTTGGCCTGCAGATGGCAGTGCAGGAGCGCGACCGGCTGGCATCGCAGTACCCCGGTGCGCGGCCCATCCTCCAGGCGCTGTGCGTGCCGCTGCAATGCGCCATCGCCGCCCCGCGCCGCATCACCGAAGTGGTGATCGACAGCTCGTCCTTCAACAAGGGACGGGGCGACTCGTATCAGCTGGCCTTGTCCATCAAGAGCCGTGCCGGCTTTGCCGTGGCCATGCCGTCGGTGGAGCTCACGCTGACCGACACGCAGGACCGGCCGGTGCTGCGCCGCGTGCTGCAGCCCCAGGACCTGGGGGCTCCCGCGGAGATCGCGCCCGGCGGCGAATGGAGCGGCACCTTGCCCATGGTGGTGGCCACGGGCGGCGCGCGCGTCTCCGGCTACCGTGTTCTGGCTTTCTATCCCTGATCTTCGGATCTTTTCTTCTTCACCGGATTTGTTATGGCTGCCTTGATTTGCGGTTCCCTGGCGTTCGACACCATCATGACTTTCGAGGGCCGCTTCGCCGAGCAGATACTGCCGGACCAGTTGCACATCCTGAACGTCTCGTTCCTCGTGCCTTCCCTGCGCCGGGACTTCGGCGGCTGCGCCGGCAACATCGCCTACAGCCTGAAGCTGCTGGGCGGCGATCCGGTGCCCATGGCCATGCTGGGCAGCGACGGCGCAGGCTATCAGGAGCGCCTGCGCAGCCTGGCCATCGACACGCGCCACGTGGGACAGGTGGATGACCTCTACACGGCCCAGGCGATGATCATGACCGACCGCGACAACAACCAGATCACGGCCTTCCACCCCGGTGCCATGATGCAGGCCCACCGCTCGCGCATCGTGGCCGAGCCTGACGTGCGCCTGGCCATCATCGCGCCCGATGGCCGCGACGCCATGCTGCAGCACGCCGCGCAACTGGTCGAGGCGGGCATTCCGTTCGTGTTCGATCCGGGCCAGGGCCTGCCCATGTTCAACGGCCAGGAACTGGCGCGGTTCATCGAGCAGGCCACGTGGATCACCGTGAACGACTACGAAGGCCGCATGCTGTGCGAGCGCACGGGCTGGAGCCTGCAGGACATCTCCCGCAAGGTGCGCGGCCTTGTCGTCACGCTGGGCGCCGAGGGCTGCGACGTCTGGGAGAACGGCGAGCGCACCAACGTGCCGGTCGCGGCGCCGGCCGAGGTGGTGGACCCCACCGGCTGCGGCGACGCCTGGCGGGGCGCGCTGCTCTTCGGCCTGGAGCGGGACTGGCCCCTGGTGCGCTGCGCCGCGCTGGGCAACCGCATGGGCGCGCTCAAGATCGCGCAGCGCGGGCCGCAGAACTACGTGCTCGACTTCCACCCCGAGTAAGCCGAGGGCACAGGCCTGCTGCGGCACGATGCGTGTGCAGCAGGCATAAAAAAACCCGGTGCAGGGCACCGGGTTGGCGGGACTTCCCGTGGACGTGGGCCTTACGGCTTGCCACCCGTGGGGAAGGGCCAGGCGGCCTGGGGGTTCAGCGTGGTCTGGGCTGCAGGCGCGGGCGCAGGGGCCTTGGCGGCTTTCTTGGGCGCGGCGGCCTTCTTGGCGGCCGGTGCTGCGGCAGGCTTCTTGGCAGCAGGTGCGGCCGAGGTCTTCTTCGCCGACGTCACGGCCTTCTTGGTCGCGGTCGCTGGCTTGGCGCTGGCCTTCTTGGCCGCCGGTGCTGCGGCCTTCTTGGCCGGTGCAGCCGACTTCTTCACGGCCGTTGCCTTCTTCGCTGGCGCTGCGGCTTTCTTGGCCGGAGCAGCGGCCTTCTTGGCCGGCGCTGCTGCCTTCTTCGCAGCCGTCACCTTCTTGGCGGGGGCGGCGGC
>NZ_BAAJYT010000377.1:0-2666 GCF_057541515.1 Acidovorax sp. KNOB132 | reverse complement strand
AAACGTTTGCGCGTGGGGATTATCCCTGAGCCAGGGAGGCGTTAGTGTTCGATAAGGGAGTTCGGCAGGCGGCTGCGGCCGGAAAAGAAACGGGGTGCGCACAGAGGGCCGCGGGCCGGCTGAAGGAGGGCGAACGGGTGGTTGCCAGCCGGGGGGAGACCGGCAGCGGGACCCGGGCGGGCTGACATCAGCGGATGCAGCTGTTACTTCCGCGTGCCATCCGTCCGAGCGGCGTCATCCGCCGAGGGCTGCCACGGCCCGGCGTGCGCCGGCCGGACTCAGTCAGCTGCGCAGCTCCCGGCGCAAGATCTTGCCCACGTTCGTCTTGGGCAGCGCATCGCGGAACTCGATGTGCCGGGGCCGCTTGTAGCCGGTGAGGTGCTCGTGGCAGTAGCGCTCCACGTCTTCCTCCGACAGCGCCGGGTCGCTTTTCACCACGAACACCTTGATGGCCTCGCCCTGTTTCTCGTCCGGCACGCCGATGGCCGCGCATTCCAGCACGCCGGGGCACAGCGAGATCACCTGCTCCAGTTCGTTGGGGAACACATTGAAGCCGCTCACCAGGATCATGTCCTTCTTGCGGTCGATGATGCGGGTGTAGCCGGCCTCGTCCATGATGCCGACGTCGCCCGTGCGCATGAAACCGTCCGCCGTGAAGGCCTTGGCGTTCTCCTCGGGCTGCTGGTAGTAGCCGGTCATCACGTTGGGGCCGCGGATGCAAATCTCGCCCGACTGGCCGATGGGCAGGCTCTCGCCGGCATCGTCCTTGATGGCGATGTCGATGCCCGGCAGGGGCAGGCCGATGGTGCCGGTGAACTGCGTGTTGTTCACCGGGTTGTTGGTGCCGATGGCACAGGTCTCGCTCATGCCCCAGCCCTCGATCATGGTGCTGCCCGTCACCTTCTGCCACTGGCGCGCCGTGCCCTCCGACGCGGCCATGCCGCCGGCCTGGGACACGCACAGGTGCGAAAAATCGAGCGCGGCGAACTGCGGGTGGTGCAGCAGCGCGTTGAACAGCGTGTTGACCGCCGGCAGCATGTGGAAGGGCCGCTTCTTCAGCACCGCGACGAATTTGGGGATGTCGCGCGGGTTGGGGATCAGCGTGAGGTGCGAGCCCTGGCGGATCGCCAGCAGGCACAGCGTGAGCGCGAAGATGTGGTACAGCGGCAGCGCCGCGATGCTGTTGGCATGGCGCACGTCGCCCACCTTGGACAGCGCGGGCGTGAACCACGCCTCGGCCTGCAGCGTGGCGGCCACGATGTTGCGGTGCGTGAGCACCGCGCCCTTCGACAGCCCCGTGGTGCCGCCCGTGTACTGGAGGAAGGCGGTCGAATCCAGCGTAGCTTGACTGGGCGCCAGCGTGCGGCGCTCGCCCAGGGCCAGCGCCTTGTTGAACGGCACCACCTGGCGGCCGTTGGTGAGTGGAATCTCGTAGGCCGGCACCATCTTGGCCAGGTGGCGCACGGCGAACGTGATCCAGCGCCCGAAGGCCGCGCCCAGCAGGTCGCCCATGCTGGCAACGCACACGTGCCGCACGGCGGTGCGGTCGATCACCTCGGCCAGGGTGTGGGCGAAGTTCTCCAGGATCACGATGGCGGTGGCGCCGGAATCCTTGAGCTGGTGCTCCAGCTCCCGCGCGGTGTACAGCGGGTTTACATTCACGCAGGTGTAGCCGGCGCGCAGCACGCCCGCCATGGTCACGCCGAACTGCGGCACGTTGGGCAGCATGATGGCCACGCGCGCCCCGGGCTCCAGCCCCTGGCCCTGCAGCCAGGCGCCGAGCTGGGCCGACAGGCGGTCGAGTTCGCCGTAGGTCATCCACCGGTCCATGCAGACCGAGAAGGGGCGGTCGGCATGCTTGCGGAACGACTCCTCGAACAGGTGCGGCAGCGAGCGGTACTGCTCGGGCTCCACGCTGTGCGGCACCCCCGGAGGGTAGTTTTTCAGCCAGATCCGTTCCATGCGGTCGTCCCTTTCGTGCGCGGGTGGAGGTGGGCACGATTGTGGAAGCGGCTCGCGCCCTGTCCAGGGGGCTTGTCCTAGGCCCGTCCCGCAAGTGACATGATGCGGACTCCTTTTTTTTTCTAGGAGCACCGGTCTTGACCAATGCACGATGGCAACGCGGAATGGTGGTGTGCAACCTGCTGCTGGCCGCCGGCTGGCTGGTGTGGCAATGGCCCCACTCGCCCCTGCGGGCGGTGGCGGGCCTGGCCGCGGTGATGCTGCTGTTGCGGCTGTTCATGGGGCTGCAGTTCGTGTGCATGGCCCGCGTGAACCGGCGGGCCAGCCGGGCCGACGGGGTGCCGGCGCCGTCGCTGGCGCAGATGGTGCGCGCCTGGTCGGCCGAGGCGCGCTGGGCCAGCGTGGTGTTCGGATGGTGGCAGCCGTTTCGCTCCACCGCCGTGCCCGACTGGCTGCCACCCCCCGTCGCCGGGGCCCGCCGCCCGCGCGCGGCGTGGTGCTGGTGCACGGCTTCATCTGCAACCGCGGGTTCTGGACGCCCTGGATGAAGGTGCTGCGCAGCCGCGGCCACCCGTTCGTGGCGGTGACGATGGAGCCCGCGTTCGGCACCATCGATGACTATGTGGACACGCTGGACGAGGCGGTGCGCCGGGTCACCGCCGCCACGGGCCGCCCGCCGGTCGTGGTGGGCCACAGCATGGGCG
>NZ_BAAJYT010000376.1:0-2667 GCF_057541515.1 Acidovorax sp. KNOB132 | reverse complement strand
CGGGAAGGATCTGAGACCAATCGGGCTCCGGCACAAAGAGTACTAGGGCATGAATGCTATAAAAAAAGTAAGCAATCCCTTTGCGGGGGCGCCAGAGCACCGCCGCACCGCTCACCGTCCTGTGGCTCACGCCCATGCGGGCGCTGGCGGCCGACACGCTCAAGGCGCTGCAGGCGCCGCTCGATGCGCTGGCGCCGGTGCACGGCGGCGTGGCGCGCTGGACGGCCGGCGCGCGCACGGGCGATACCGCCAGCAGCGAGCGCAGCGCGCAGTCGCGGCGCCTGCCCACGGTGCTGGTGACCACGCCCGAGAGCCTGTCGCTGCTGCTGGCGCGGGGCGATGCGCGCGAAGTGCTGTCGTCCGTGCAGCTGGTGGTGGCCGACGAATGGCACGAGTTGCTGGGCAACAAGCGTGGGGTGCAGGTGCAGCTGGCCATCGCCCGGCTGCAGGGCTGGAACCCGGCGCTGCGCGTGTGGGGCATGTCGGCCACGCTCGGCAACCTGGAGGAAGCCATGCACACGCTGCTGGGCCAGGCACCGGGCCGGCAGGAAGGCGGCTCTGGCGAGGGCGTGCTGGTGCAGGGCCGGGTGGACAAGCGTCTGGTGGTGGACACGCTGCTGCCCGACCATCCCGAGCGCTTTTCGTGGGCCGGCCACCTGGGCCTGTCGATGCTGCCCGCCGTGGTGCGCGAGCTGGCCGGCACGCGCACCACGCTGGTCTTCGTCAACGTGCGCTCGCAGGCCGAGGTCTGGTACAAGGCCATTCTCGATGCGCGGCCCGACTGGGCGGGCGAGCTGGCCATCCACCATGGCTCGCTGGACCGCGGTGTGCGCGAATGGGTCGAGGCCGGGCTCAAGGCCGGGCGGCTGCGGGCGGTGGTGTGCACCTCCAGCCTGGACTTGGGCGTGGACTTTTTTGCCCGTGGAGCGCGTGCTGCAGATCGGCTCGGCCAAGGGCATCGCGCGGCTGCTGCAGCGCGCGGGGCGATCGGGCCACGCGCCCGGGCGGCCGTCGCGCATCACGCTGGTGCCCACCCACAGCATGGAGCTGGTCGAGGCCGCCGCCGCCCGCGCCGCGGTGCAGGCGGGCCAGGTGGAGATGCGCGCCAGCCCGCGCCGCCCCGTGGACGTGCTGGTGCAGCACCTGGTCACCGTCGCCCTGGGCGGCGGCTTCGAGCCCGAGGCGCTCTATGCCGAGGTGCGCCGCACGGCCGCCTATGCCGACCTGCCGCGCGCCGTGTGGCAGTGGTGCCTGGATTTCGTGCACCGGGGCGGGCCGTCGCTGGCCGTCTACCCGGACTACCAGCGCGTGGTGCCCGATGAGGGCGGCGTGTGGCGCATGCCCGATGCGCGCCTGGCGCGGCGCCACCGCGCCAACATCGGCACCATCGTGAGCGATGCCAGCATGGTGGTGCAGGTGCTGCACGGCGCGCGCCTGGGCACCATGGAAGAGAGCTTTCTGTCGCGCCTGTCGGCCGGCGATTGCTTCGTGTTCGCGGGCCAGGTGCTGGAGATGGTCAAGATCGAGGACATGACCGCCTACGTGCGCCGCGCCGCGCGCGGCCGCCCCACCGTGCCGCGCTGGGCGGGATCGCGCATGCCCTTGTCCACCGTGCTGGCCGACTTCGTGGTGCGCCAGCTCGCGCTGGCGGCGGACGGCGACTACCGCTCGCCCGAGCTGAAAAGCGTGCGCCCGCTGCTGGAGGTGCAGCAGCGCTGGTCGGCCCTGCCCACGCCCGGCACGCTGCTGGCCGAAACCCTGCGCACGCGCGAAGGCTGGCACCTGTTTCTCTACCCCTTCGCCGGGCGGCATGCGCACACCGGCCTGGCCAGCCTGTTCGCCTGGCGCGCGGCGCAGGGCGAGGCGGGCACCTTCTCGATCGCCGTCAACGACTACGGCCTGGAGCTGCTCAGCGCCACCGAGCGCGACTGGGCGGCCCTGCTGCCCGAGCTGCTCAGCACGCAGGCCCGCCCCGCGCCCGGTGCCCTCGCCGCGCCCACGACGGATCCGGCCCCCGGCGCGGACGCTTGCGACCTGCGCGTGCCTGCCAGCGAAGCCCTGGCCATCCGCAACACGGCCAATGCCGCCCGGGCCGAAGCCGACGATGCCGCGGGCCACCCCCTGCCCGAGGCGCCGCACGGCGACCCCGAGCGCCAGGCCCTGCTGCACGAAGTGCTGGCCAGCCTGAACGCCACCGAGATGGCGCGGCGGCGCTTTCGCGAAATCGCGCGCGTGTCGGGGCTGATCTTCCAGAGCCACCCCGGCGAGCGCCGCAGCGCCCGCCAGCTGCAGGCATCGTCGCAACTGTTCTTCGAGGTCTTTCGCAAATACGACACCACCAACATGCTGCTGCGCCAAGCCGACGAAGAGGTGCTGAGCCAGGAGCTGGACGTGGCCCAGCTGCTGGCCGCGCTGCGCCGCATGCAGGGCCAGCAGCGGGTGGTGCGGGCGCTGCTGCGGCCGAGCCCGTTCGCCTTTCCGCTCATGGTGGAGCGCTTTCGCGAAAAGCTCACCAACGAGCACCTGGCCGACCGCATCGCGCGCATGCTCGCGCAACTGGACAGTGCCGCCGACGCCCGCGGCCCGGCGGCCGAGGCCGCGCCCCGCATGCAGGACGTGGTGCCGCCCGACCCGCCGCTGCGCGCGCGGCGGCTTCCGAAGGCCGCG
>NZ_BAAJYT010000375.1:0-2681 GCF_057541515.1 Acidovorax sp. KNOB132 | reverse complement strand
GCGCAGGCGCGCGGGGCCCAGGGCCTCGCCCACTGCGCCCGGGTGCACCTCGGGCAGAAACAGGCGGATGCGGAACAGCGCGCCCGCGCCCGGGGTGCTGGTCACCGTCATCTCGCCACCCATCAGTTCGGTGAGCATCTTGGCGATGGTGAGCCCCAGGCCCGCGCCGGGCGCGGCGCCCTGGCTGCTGGCCGCGCCGCGCGCGAAGGGCTCGAAGATGCTGGCGCGCTCGGCCTCGGTGAGGCCCGGGCCGCTGTCCTCGATTTCGATCAGGGCCAGCTCGCGCGCGTGCCGCACCGCCAGCCGCACATGGCCGCTGGCGGTGAACTTGATGGCGTTGCCGATGAGGTTGATGAGGATCTGGCGCACGCGCTTGTCGTCGCCGCGCACCCACTCGGGCCAGGTGCCCTGCGGCTCGAAGCGGAACGCCAGCCCCTTGGCGCGCGCCTGCGGCTCGAACATGTCGCACATCTCGTGCAGGCAGTCGGCAAAGCGCATGGGCCTCACCTGCAGCGTGAGCTTGCCGCTTTCGATGCGGGCGATGTCCAGCGTGCCCTCGATGAGCGACAGCAAATGCTCGCCGCCGCGGCGGATCACGCTCACGGCCTGCTGGCGGTGCGGCGGCACGGCGGCGTCCTCGCCCATGAGCTGGGCATAGCCCAGGATGCTGTTGAGCGGCGTGCGCAGTTCGTGGCTGATGGCGCTGATGTAGCGGCTCTTGGCCTGGTTGGCCTGGTCGGCCAGCAGCCGGGCGCCCTCGGCCTCCTCGCGCGCTTCCTCGGCCACGCCGCGCGCCTGCTCGGCCTGCGAGCGCGCGTGCTCGGCGATGCGGCGGGCCTCCTGCAGGGCCTGGTCGGTCTGGCGGTGCAGGTGGATCTCGCGCTGCAGCAGGTGGGTCTGGCGGTTGGATTCCTCCTGCGCGACCTTGCGGCTCTTGTGCGCCAGCACCAGCCACCAGGCCACGATGCCCGAGATGACCAGCAGCGCCAGATAGGCCTTGAGCAGCCCCGAGCGCAGCGCGGCATGCGTGCCCGGCACGGCGGCGGTGCCCGGGCCGCTGTCGGGCGCCAGGGGGGTGAGCGTCTGCAGCTCCTGGTGGTAGAACAGCCCGAACACCGCGGCCAGCAGCGGGGCGATCACCAGCATCAGCAGCAGGAAGTGGCCCAGGCCCGTGTCGAGCATGCGCCACACCCGCCGCGGCAGCACCCAGCGCAGGGCCGCGCTCCACTGCACGGCCAGGTGCGCGTGGGGCTTGCACATGTCGCCGCAGCGCGCATCCAGCGTGCAGCACAGCGAGCAGATGGTGCCGCGGTAGGCGGGGCATTGCGCCATGTCGGGCGCCTCGTACTCGCGCTCGCACACCACGCAGCGCTGCACCGCCCAGGCCCCGGGCGTGCCCACGGCCGGCGCCTGGGCACCGGCGGGCCGGGCCAGGTAATAGCGCCCGCGCGTGGCCCAGGCGATGAGCGGCGCCGCGACGAAGGCCGTCACCATGGCGATCACGGCCGAGAACGCCTGCGCCAGCGGCCCGAACAGCCCCAGGTGCGCCACGATGGACAGCCCCGAGGCCAGCGCCATGGCCCCCACGCCCACCGGGTTGATGTCGTACAGGTGCGCGCGCTTGAACTCGATGCCCCGGGGCGACAGGCCCAGCGGCTTGTTCACCACCAGGTCGGCCACCACCGCCATCATCCAGGCGATGGCGAGGTTGGAATACAGCCCCAGCACCTGTCCCAGCGCCTTAAACACGTTCATCTCCATGAGCATGAACGCGATGAGCGTGTTGAACACCACCCACACCACCCGCCCCGGGTGGCTGTGCGTCAGGCGCGAGAAGAAGTTGCTCCACGCCAGCGAGCCGGCGTAGGCGTTGGTCACGTTGATCTTGATCTGCGAGACGACGACGAACAGCGCCGTGGCCGCCACCGCCCAGCCGTAGTGCGGGAACACGTATTCGTACGCCGCCAGGTACATCTGGTTCGGGTCCACCGCGCGCTCCACCGGCACCATGTGGCGGATCGCCAGGTACGCCAGCAGCGCGCCGCCCAGCATCTTGACCACGCCCAGCACGACCCAGCCCGGCCCGCCGGCCAGCACCCCGAGCCACCAGCGCCAGCGGTTGGCCGGCGTGCGCGCGGGCATGAAGCGCAGGTAGTCGGCCTGCTCGCCCATCTGGGTGATGAGGGCGATGCCCACGGTGAGCGCCGCACCAAACAAGGGCAGATTGAACGTGGAGACCGCACCGGATTCACCGCCGTAGTGCATCACCCCGGTGAATGCACCAGGATCGCGCGCCAGCACGTACACGAACGGCACCACCAGCATCACCAGCCACAGCGGCTGCGTCCAGACCTGCAGCCGGCTGATGGCCGACACCCCGTGCGTGACCAGCGGGATCACCGCCAACGCGCAGATGAGGTAGCCCCAGCGCGGCGGGATGTCCAGCGCCAGCTCCAGCGCATAGGCCATCACGGCCGCCTCCAGCGCGAAGAAGATGAAGGTGAAGGTGGCGTAGATCAAGCGAGGTGATGGTGAGCCGATGTAGCCAAAGCCCGCCCCGCGCGTGAGCAGGTCCATGTCCACGCCGTAGCGCGCGGCGTACACGCTGATCGGCAGGCCTGCCAGGAAGATGATGAGCCCCGTGGCCACGATGGCCCAGAAGGCGTTCAAAAAGCCGTACT
>NZ_BAAJYT010000374.1:0-2691 GCF_057541515.1 Acidovorax sp. KNOB132 | reverse complement strand
GCCCTGGTGGGCGCGCCGCTGCCCGCACGCGGGCCACCGGTCGTTTCGTGATGCCTTGAATCGTGCGCCGCACCCCGGGCCGGGCCCGGGGTGCGGCGCGTGGGCGAGCGCCTGGGCGCAGCCCTTCGGTTTTCTTCGCCCTCGCCCTGCATCGCCACGCACCGGCCGATGCGGGAGAGGGCCCACGGACGATGGCCATGAAACGACTTTCCTTTTCCTCGGGCGCTGCGCGCCACACCCTTGCGCTGGCCGCCGCCACGGCCCTCGCGGCCCATGCGCAACCCGCGCCCGGCGCTCGGCAGAACCCACGGCCGATGCCGCCCTCACGCTCGGTACCGTGCAGGTGCAGGCCGCCAGCGCGGGCCCGCTGCCCGTGCGCAACGTGTTCAGCTCGGTCGACATCCTGGGCGCCAGCGTGCTGCAGGACCAGCATGTGGACCACGCCTGGGAGTTGTTCGCGCGCGCGCCGGGCGTGCAGGTCACGCCGTTCCGCCAGGGCACCGATGCCGGGCGCTTTTCGATGCGCGGCTTCAACGGCGAGGGCCGCGTGAATGCCGTCAAGCTGCTGATCGACGGCATTCCTTCCAACGACAACGCGGGCGGTATGCCCTACCTCGATGCGGTCTTCCCCATCGACATCGAGGCCATCGAGGTGGTGCGCGGCACCAACGACCCGCGCTACGGGCTGAACAACATCGCGGGCAATGCCAACGTGGTCACGCGCACGGGCGGCAACGAGGGCCGCGCCATCGCCACGGTCGGCAGCTTCGGCACGCGCGAGGTGCAGGTGGCCAAGGGCATCGAGAGCGGCAACTGGAGCCAGAACTACACGCTGGCCTGGCGCGAGTCGGATGGCTACCGGGCGCACGCCAACGGCACGCAGCGTGCGCTGTCGGGCAAGTGGTTCTACACCAGCGACGACGGGCGCTGGCGCACGGGCCTGACCGCCCGCTACTACCGCAACCGCGCGCTCGAATCGGGCTATCTCACGCGCGAGCAGGCCGAGGCCGCGCCGCGCTCGTCCCCCGCCTACGCCAGCGCCGACCGCAGCGAGCGCGAGACCGGTCAGCTCGCCCTGCACATCGACGGCGAGCTGGCCGACCGCCTCTCCTGGTCCGCCAAGGCCTATGGCAATCATTACGAGAACCAGCGCTGGGTGCGCTTTTCGCAGGCCGCCGTGCAGCAGGAGCGCGACAACGACGAGACGCACCGGGGCGCCCTGACGTCGCTCACCTGGCGCCCGCGGGTGGACTGGGCGCACGAGTTCACGCTCGAAGGCGGAGTCGATGCCCAGTGGCAGAGCAACGCCGCGCAGCGCTACCGCACCATCGAGCGCGTACGGACTGCGACGTTTCGCGACTGGAACTTCGACCTGGACACGCGCGGCGCGTACCTGCAGGCGGTGGTGCGGCCCGTGGCGGCGCTGAAGATCGTGCCCGCGCTGCGGGTCGACCGCATCGGCGGGCATTTTTCCGACGGGCTTGCGCGCACCAGCGCGCCCGTGCACGACTACGGCACCATCCGCCAGCCCAAGCTCAGCGTGGCCTACGCGCTCTCGCCCGACACCAGCCTGTACGGCAACTGGGGTCGCACCTTCCAGATCGGCACGGGCATCGATGCCTACCGCACGCAGTCGCGCAACCTCGATCCCTCGATCAACGACGGCTGGGAGGTGGGTGCCAAGTTCCGCCCGCTGCCCTGGCTGGAGGCGCGCGCGGCACTGTGGCGCCAGCGCGCCTCGGGCGAGGTGGCGCGCGTGCTGGGGGTGGACGGCCTGCCCGATCCTGGTGGCCTCGGCAACGTGGGCCGCACGCTGCGCAAGGGCTACGACCTGCAGCTCAACGCGCAACTGCACGCCCGCTGGACCGGCTGGCTGGCCTATTCGCGCCAGGTGGCACGCATCACCACGCCCGACCCGAGCGCGCCCGCCACGGCAGGCCGCGAGGTCGAGAACGTGCCGCACCACCTGGCGACCGCCGGCATCACCTACCGCGCCAGCGAGCAATGGGAGCTGAGCGCCTCGGCCAGCGCGCAGGGCGACTACTTTCTGGACCGCACCAACACGCAGGGCCGCGCCGGCCGCTACGCGCTGCTGAACCTCGGCGCCACCTGGCGCCTCACGCCCGAAATGGACGTGTCGGTGCAGGTGAAGAACGCCACCCACCGCCGCTACGTCTATGCGTGGTACGACAGCGGCTCGTCGGGCTACTCGCCGGGGGATGGCCGCAGCGTATCGGCCTCGCTCGGCTGGCGGTTCTAGGCGCCGCGCGGGACGCCCCAGAAAAAAAACGCCCCACGGCCAGTGGGCGTGGGGCGGCGTCCGGTGGCGCAGGGGGCGGTGGCTTCAGAAGGTTTCCCAGTCGTCCGCGCCCGTGCCCGCCATCGCTGGCTGCTTGGCGGCTTTGGCGGGCGCGGCTGCCAACGGGGCCTTGGCGGGCGAGGCCTGCAGTTTCCGCGCAGGGGCGGGCATGGCGCGCGGGGCCTTGGTGGCCGGGGCAGGCGCCGAAGCCAGCGAGGGCGTCGGCACCGGCGCCGTCCGGCTTTGCGCCTGCGCGCGGCGGATGACGGCGCTGGAGGCCGATTCTTCGAGCCGGAAGACGCTGACGATCTCCACCAGGCGGGTGGCCTGGTGGTTCAGGCTGTCGGCGGCCGCGGCGGATTCCTCCACCAGCGCGGCGTTCTGCTGCGTCA
>NZ_BAAJYT010000373.1:0-2716 GCF_057541515.1 Acidovorax sp. KNOB132 | reverse complement strand
TGCTGCGGCCGTGGCCCACGGCGGCCTGGAGGCCGCCGGCCTGCCCGGCATCGAGGTGCCCGATACGCTCGCGGCGCTTGGCGCCCTGGCCGCTGGCTGGCGTGCCCAGTTCCGGCTGCCGCTGATCGGGGTCACCGGCAGCAACGGCAAGACCACCGTCACGCAGATGATCGCGGCGGTGCTGCAGGCCTGGAAGGGCTCGGCCGCCTTCGCGACGCAAGGCAATTTCAACAACGACATCGGCGTGCCGCTGATGCTGCTGCGGCTCAACGCGGCGCACGAGGCGGCCGTGATCGAGCTGGGCATGAACCATCCGGGCGAGATCGCGTACCTGGCCGACCTGGCCCGCCCCACGGTGGCCCTCGTCAACAACGCGCAGCGCGAGCACCTGGAGTTCATGCACACGGTCCAGGCCGTGGCCGAAGAGAACGGCTCCTGCCTCTCGGCCCTGCCCGCCGAGGGCGTGGCCGTGTTCCCGGCGGGCGATGCCTACACCGCGCTGTGGCGGCAACTGGCTGCGGGGCGCCGCTGCATCACCTTCGGCGTGGACGGGGCGACGTGCGCTGCACCGCCGCACGGTGGGAGGGCAGTGCCTGGTGCATCCGCATCGACACGCCGCAGGGCGGCTTCGATGCCACGCTGCGCATTGCCGGCATGCACAACGTGACCAACGCCCTGGCCGCCACGGCCTGCGCGTTGGCGGCCGGTGCGCCGCTCGACGCCGTGGCGCGCGGGCTCTCGGCCTTCATTCCGGTCAAGGGGCGCTCGCGCGCCTTCAGCGTGCCGCAGGACGGGCGCGTGGTCACGGCGGTGGACGACACCTACAACGCCAACCCCGACTCCATGCGCGCCGCCATCGACGTGCTGGCCGGCTTGCCCGGCCCGCAGCTGCTGGTGCTGGGCGACATGGGCGAGGTGGGCGAGCAGGGGCCGCAGTTCCACGCCGAGGCGGGCGCCCAGGCGCGCGCCAGCGGCATCGGCAGGCTGTTCGCGCTGGGCGCGCTCAGCACTCACGCCGCGCAGGCCTACGGGCCGGATGCGCGGCATTTCGATGACATGGCATCGCTGCTCGCAGCGGTGCAGCAAGCCCTGCCCCAGGTGGGCAGCGTGCTGGTGAAGGGATCTCGGTTCATGAAGATGGAGCAGGTGGTGCAGGTGCTGGAAGCCCGTGCGGACACGACGAAGAACGCACGCGGGGGCGCCACATGCTGCTGATACTGTCGCAATGGCTGCAGGGCCTGTCGCCGGAGTTCGGGTTCTTCCGCGTCTTCCAGTACCTCACGTTCCGTGCGGTGATGTCAGCGCTCACGGCGCTGGTGATCGGGCTGGCGGCGGGGCCGAAGGTGATCCGCATGCTCACCTCGCTCAAGATCGGCCAGCCCATCCGCGGCTACGCGATGGAATCGCACCTGTCCAAGAGCGGCACGCCGACCATGGGGGGCGTGCTGATCCTGGGCTCGATCGCGATCTCCACGCTGCTGTGGTTCGACCTGTCCAACCGCTTCGTGTGGATCGTGCTGGCCGTGACCCTGGGCTTCGGCGCCATCGGCTGGGTGGACGACTGGCGCAAGGTGGTGCGCAAGGACCCGGAAGGCATGCGCTCGCGCGAGAAGTATTTCTGGCAGTCCGTCATCGGCCTGTTGGCGGCGCTCTACCTGGTGTTCAGCATCTCCGAGAACTCCAATTCGCGCGTGTTCGAACTGTTCATCACCTGGGTGCAGTCCGGCTTCTCGCTGGACCTGCCGCCGCAGGCCGGGCTGCTGGTGCCGTTCTTCAAGGAGGTGAGCTACCCGCTGGGCGTGCTGGGCTTCGTGATCCTGACCTACCTCGTGATCGTGGGATCGAGCAACGCGGTCAACCTGACCGACGGCCTCGATGGCCTGGCGATCATGCCGGTCGTCATGGTGGGCTCGGCGCTGGGGCTGTTCGCCTACGTGGCTGGCAGCACGGTGTACTCCAAGTACTTGCTGTTCCCGCACATCGCCGGCGCGGGCGAGTTGCTGATCTTCTGCTCGGCCATGGCCGGCGCGGGCCTGGCCTTCCTGTGGTTCAACACCCACCCGGCCCAGGTGTTCATGGGCGACGTGGGCGCGCTGGCGCTGGGCGGCGCTTTGGGCACCATCGCCGTCATCGTGCGCCAGGAGATCGTGCTGGCCATCATGGGCGGCATCTTCGTGGTCGAGGCGCTTTCGGTGATGCTGCAGGTCGCCTGGTTCAAGTACACCAAGAAGCGCTACGGCCAGGGCCGGCGGCTGCTCAAGATGGCGCCGCTGCACCACCATTTCGAGAAAAGCGGCTGGAAGGAGACGCAGGTGGTCGTGCGCTTCTGGATCATCACCATGCTGCTGTGCCTGATCGGCCTGACCACGCTGAAACTGCGATGAACCCGCACGACCCCCTTCTTCCTGGCGAGGCGCCAGGCCTGCCGCAGGGTGCCGATGGCCCCGGCGAGGGGGAGGGCGCGTCCATGGTCTCGCCGTCCGGGGTGGTGCCGGTGCAGGGCATGCAAGCCATGCCGCCGCGCTCCGACGCATCCGGCGCTCCCGATTCGCCCGACGTGCCCTGCATGCCCGAAAGCGTGGCGCTGGCGCCGCAGGACCAGGACGCATCCTCCGCACCGGCCCCGCAGGCACCACCCGCCCCCGCGAACGACGCGATGGCGCAGGCGCTCGCCGGCATGACCGCGCCCGCGGTCTCGGCCGCTGCGGCCGCTGCG
>NZ_BAAJYT010000372.1:0-2743 GCF_057541515.1 Acidovorax sp. KNOB132 | reverse complement strand
TTGGCGTGGCACCGCCGCCGTGGCGGTGGGCGGCGTGGTGGCCAGCCTGAGCCTGGCCGTGGCGCTCACGGTGATGGTGAGCAGCTTTCGCGGATCGGTCGGCCAGTGGCTGGATGCGGTGCTGCCCGCGCCGCTCTACCTGCGCCTGGCCAGTACGGCGGGAGCCACCGCCGGGGTGGACGATGCCGCGGCCTTTCCCCCCGGGTTCGACACCGCGGTGGCCCGGCTGCCGGGCGTGGCGCGCGTGCAGGCCCTGCGCACCAGCAGCCTCTTGCTGGACTCCGCCCGCCCCGCCATCGCACTGCTGGCCCGGCCGCTGGACGGCGACCCGGCCCAGGCGCTGCCGCTGGTGGGCACGCCGCTGCCCGTGCCGCCGGGGCGCATCGGCGTGTACGTGAGCGAGGCGGTGCTTGACCTGTACGGCGTGCAGCCCGGCATGGACTGGCCGGCGCTTTCACAGTCTTTTCGGCCGCTGGCGCAAGAAAGCTCCCGGCAGGTTGCTCCGTTTTTCATAGCGGGCGTGTGGCGCGACTATGTGCGCCAGTTCGGTGCGGTGACGCTGGACCGTGCGGACTTCCTGCGCCTGACCGGCGACACGCGCACGAACGACCTGGCGCTGTGGCCGCAACCGGATGCGGACGAGGCGGCGCTGCGCCAGTCGATCGAGCGGCTGGCCAATGCCTCATCGGAAGCAGCGGCAGCGGCAGCGGGCGGCGCGGCGATCCCGACGGGGGGCGCGCTGGAATTCGCGTCGGCGGCGGGCATCCGCGAACGCTCGCTGCGCATCTTCGACCGCAGCTTTGCCGTCACCTACTGGCTGCAGGCGGTGGCGATCGGCATCGGCCTGTTCGGCGTGGCCGCCAGCTTCAGCGCCCAGGTGCTGGCGCGACGCAAGGAATTCGGGCTGCTCGCGCACCTGGGCCTGACGCGCCCGCAGGTGCTGGCCGTGGTGGCCGGCGAAGGCGCCGCCTGGACCGCCATCGGTGCCGTGGCGGGCACCGTGCTGGGCCTGGCCGTGTCAGTGATGCTGGTGCACGTCGTCAACCCCCAGAGCTTTCATTGGACCATGGACCTGCGGGTGCCATGGCTGCGGTTGCTGGCGCTGTGCGCGGCCGTGCTGGCCACCGGCACGGTGACCGCCTGGCTGGCGGGGCGCGCGGCCGGGGGACGGCAGGCGGTGCTGGCCGTGAAGGAAGACTGGTAGGCGGGCTGACCTGCATCAACGAACGTGTGTGATCTGGCCTTCGCCATGGGCGTTTTCCCGAGTGATGCACCATCGTCACAGGCGTTAAATTTTGTTTGCAAGACAGTATTTATTTAGCGATGATGCGGCGTCGATAGTCAATTAGAAAACCGCAATGCGGACTCACACGGACATGGCTGACCGGGCAGGAGTGACCCGGTCGTCGAGCCTGTCCGGTCAAATCAAGGAATTCGGTATGAAACAAGCACTCGGGCGGCTCCTGGTTGGGTTGGCGACCGCTTTGGTCCTGTGCAGCCCCGCTGCCGCGCAATGGGTCTTTCCACCCGGTTCGTCGCTCGACGTTCCCGCGGGAGGCCAGACGGATCTGGGCTGCTCCGCGCTCGACATGCAGGGCACGCTGAACCTCAATGGCGGCACGGTGACCGTGGACACCGACGCCACCTTCAGTTCGGGCTCCAATGTCACGGGCAGCAATGGCGTCATTTCGGTGGGTGGCAATCTCATCTCCGGCGGCAACATCAATACCGGCAACAACACCGTGGTGCTGCGCGACGGCTGCGATCCCGGCAACACCAGCCAGATCAGCGGCAACTTCGTGTTCCAGAACCTGACCATCTCCAGCACCACCGGCCGCACCTTCGTGCTGCCCGCCGGCACGAACATCACCGTGCTGGGCACGCTCACCGTGCAAGGCGCTCCGGGGCAGAACGTGCAGCTCGTGTCGTCCAGCGGCAGCACGGCCGTGGTCAACCTGGGTCCCAACGCCACCGTGGTGCGCAACTTCGCCACTGTGACCGGCACCGTCCAGATCGGCGCCGCAACCGCCGTGGCAGCCATTCCGACGCTCAGCGAGTACGGCCTGATGCTGCTGTCGCTGCTGATCGGCATGGCCATGTTCTGGAAGCGGCGCGACATCGCGGCCCCTTCCCGCCGGATCGGCTGACGGACATCACCAGCGGGCCCAACCGCTGGAAAAGACATTCAACACACTGCTAGACAAGAGAGGGTTTCCCCATGTCCAAGAATCGCCTGCACCGCTACTGGGTCGTTCCCGCACTGAGTTCCGTCCTCGCCCTGCATGCCGCCGGTGTGCTGGCCGCGGACATCACCGTCACGCCCCCTGCCGGCGGAGGATTCGTGGTCAAGGGCCAGGGCGGCCAGGAACGCCTGCGCGTGCAAGGCACGGGTGAGGTCTATGTGCCCGGCCTGTCCGCCTCGCCGACCAACGCCAGCCTGACTTGCTACAACGCCGCCACGGGCCAGCTGACGCAATGCGCCCCTGGCGTGGGCACCGGTGCGACGGGCGCCACTGGAGCCACGGGGGCCACTGGCCCCACCGGCGCGACGGGCCCGGTGGGAGCCACCGGGGCCACGGGCGCCACCGGAGCGGGTGTCACAGGTGCCACGGGCGCAACAGGGGTGACCGGTGCCACGGGCGTCACCGGGGCGACCGGCGTGACGGGCGCCACTGGCGCGACAGGGGTGACCGGAGCCACGGGCACGACCGGCGCCACCGGCCCCCAAGGGATCCAGGGCGTG
>NZ_BAAJYT010000371.1:0-2745 GCF_057541515.1 Acidovorax sp. KNOB132 | reverse complement strand
CTGCGCCACCTGCCGCCGAGCCGGCGCCTGGGCCGCGACCTGCAGCGCGTGCGCGCCGCCTACGACCTGCTGGCGCCCTGACCGCCCCCACCCAGGCGCAGAGGGCGCCTGGGCGCGGTCACTCCTCGCTCGTCCACTCCACCTGCACGCCCAGGCTGCGCAGGTTCTCCACGAAGCGCGGGTGCGCGCGCCGGATGGGCGTGGCGTT
Source organism: Acidovorax sp. KNOB132 (assembly GCF_057541515.1). Taxonomy (NCBI): domain Bacteria; kingdom Pseudomonadati; phylum Pseudomonadota; class Betaproteobacteria; order Burkholderiales; family Comamonadaceae; genus Acidovorax; species Acidovorax sp. KNOB132. The sequence goes on along the minus strand of NZ_BAAJYT010000371.1, from coordinate 2,537 downwards.
GCGGATCTCCGAGCGCCCGTCGATGCTGGCGGCCACCATGAACAGGGCGATGGCCACGCGGATGATGTAGGGGCTCTCCACCACGGCGGGCGTGAGCGCATTGCCGCCGAAGGTCACGATGCGGTGCGGGTCGGACGAGAACACGTGCGCGCCGAACTTCGACAGCTCGCCCGTCCAGCCCAGCGCCCCGTCGTACACCTTGTTCCAGAACATCGCGTTGCCCTGCGCCCGCACGCCCAGCGCGATGAAGATGGGCAGCAGGTCCACGGGAAAGTAGGGCCAGGGCGCGGCCTCCACCTTGGTCAGCACGTTGCTGGTGAAGGGCGTCTGCACGGTGAGCGGCCCCTCGCGGTGCGCGCGCGACCAGCCGTCCGCATGCTCGATGCGCACGCCGAACTTGGCGAAGGTGCGGTCAATCAACGGGAAGTTCTCCGGCGCGCTGTTGCGCACCACCACGTCGCCGCCCGTGATGGCCCCGAGGGCCAGGAAGGTGGTGATCTCGTGGAAGTCCTCGTCGAAGCGGAACTCGCCACCGCCCAGCGCCGCGCCGCCGTGCACCGTGAGGCGCGAGGTGCCGATGCCGTCGATGCGCACGCCCAGCATGGCCATGAAGCGGCAGAACTCCTGCACGTGCGGCTCCGACGCGGCGTTGTTGAGCGTGGACACGCCGCTGGCCGAGGCAGCGCACAGCACGAAGTTCTCGGTCGTGGTGACCGAGGCGTAGTCGAGCCAGTGGTGGGTGGCGTGCAGCGGCCCGGCGCAGCGCACGAGCAGCGAGCCCTGCGCGCGCTCCACCGCGCCGCCGAAGCTGCGGAACACCTCCACGTGCGGATCGATCTCGCGCACGCCGAGCGTGCAGCCCTTCACGTTGTCTTCGAGCCGCGCCACGCCGAAGCGCGCCAGCAGCGGCGGCACCAGCATGATGGACGATCGCATCTCCTCGGGCAGGCGGTGGGCGGCGGCGTCGAACGCGGTGTCCTTGTGGTGCAGTTCCAGCGTGCCGCTGGCGTGGTCCATGCGCACGTCGCTGCCCAGGGTGCGGAAGATGTCCAGGATCTTGCGCACGTCGGTGATGTCGGGCACGCCGTGCAGTGTGAGCGGCGCCTGGGTCAGCAGCGTGGCGCACAGCACGGGCAGCACGGCGTTCTTGTTGGCGGAGGGCGTGATGCGGCCACGCAGCGGCGTGCCTCCGTGCACGATGAGATTGGACATGGGCGGGATGCGGGGGAAACCCGAAAAGAAAACAGCCGGCACTGTAACCCCCTCCCCCCTGTGCGCCCGAGCGGCCGCGCTCCCCCGGGTCGCGTGCGTTTCCGTAGCCGGCCGTGGGCCGCGTCCGACAGCCCCCCGCCTGCGCGCAGCCTATCTTCGCCGCAGCGCTCCCGCCTTTCCTTTCCTACCGCCTGCATGTCTTCCTCTGCTTCTGCCGCTGCGCACCCCGCGGCAGCCACCGCGGCACCCGCCCCCGCCGCCCCCCTCGCCGCTTCCCGGCGCGCTCCCACTTTTTCCGCCGCCGCCTGGCGCCAGTTCATGAGCGTGGCCAAGCCGTACTGGCTCGGCGACAAGAAGGTCGCGGCCTGGTCCCTGCTCGGCCTGCTGGTGCTGCTGATGCTGTGCGAGACGCAGCTGGCCGTCATGCTGATCGACCGCACCGGCGAGATGACCTCGGCCCTGGCCGCCAAGGACCGCGACCGCTTCTGGGACGCGGTGCGCACCTGCCTGCTGGTGCTGGGCTTCGCCGTGCCGGTGTACGCCTTCTACTACTACATGCGCGATGCGTTCTCCAACCACTGGCGGCGCTGGCTCACGCACCGCTTCCTGGACGGCTACCTGGGCGGCCGGCGCTACTACGAGCTGAACACGCAGGGCGGCATCGACAACCCCGACCAGCGCATCAGCGAGGACATCAACACCTTCACCGGCCGCTCCACGCACTTCCTGCTGATCTTCGTCGGCGCGGGCATGCAGCTGGTGGCCTTCAGCACCGTGCTGTGGTCGATCTCCAAGGTGCTCGTGGCCTTTCTGGCGGTGTATGCCCTGCTGGGCACGGTGGTGGCGCTGTGGGTGTTCGGCGCGCCGCTCATCCGCCTCAATTTCTGGCAGCTGCGGCGCGAGGCGGATTTCCGCTTCGGGCTGATGCGGCTGCGCGAGAACGCCGAGTCGATCGCGTTCTACCGCGGCGAATCGCAGGAGCGCGCGCAGCTGGACCACAGCTTCCAGGCGGTGTTCACCAACTACGCGCGGCTCATCAAGCGCCAGCGCTCGCTCAACCTGTTCCAGCGCGCGTTCAGCCAGCTCACGGTGGTGATTCCCGCCATCATCCTGGCCGATGCGGTGCTCTCCGGCGACATGGAGGTGGGCCGCGCCATCCAGGCGGCCGGCGCGTTCGCGGCGGTGCTGGCCGCCGTCTCGCTGATCGTGGACAACTTCGAGAGCCTGAGCCGCTTCGTGGCCGGCATCGGCCGGCTGGACACGCTGGCCCAGGCCCTGCTGGGTGCGCCGGCCCGGCGCGAGGAGCCGGCGGCGCCCGAGGCGTG
>NZ_BAAJYT010000370.1:0-2747 GCF_057541515.1 Acidovorax sp. KNOB132 | reverse complement strand
CCCCCCTTCCTCCCCTCGGCCCAAGGACACGCAGCGCAGACGCCCGCCGTCCACGGGGGTTCGGCAATTCACCTTGAAGAACGGCATGCAGCTGCTCGTGCAGCCCGATCGCCGGGCGCCCACGGCGGTGCACATGGTCTGGTTGCGGGTCGGCGCGATGGACGAGGTGGACGGCACCTCCGGCGTGGCCCACGCGCTGGAGCACATGATGTTCAAGGGCTCCAAGACCGTGCCGCCGGGCGAGTTCTCGCGCCGCGTGGCTGCGCTGGGCGGGCAGGAAAACGCCTTCACCAGCCGCGACTACACCGGCTATTACCAGCAGATCCCCGCGAACCGGCTGGAAGATGTGATGAAGCTCGAAGCCGACCGCTTCGCCAACAACCAGTGGCCCGACGCCGAGTTCAAGCGCGAGATCGAGGTGGTCAAGGAAGAGCGCCGCATGCGCACCGAAGACCAGCCCCGGGCCGCGCTCATCGAGCAGCTCTACGCCGCCACGTTCATCGCCTCGCCCTACCGCCGGCCCGTCGTCGGCTGGATGAGCGATCTCGATGCCATGACCGCCGACGACGTGCGCGCCTTCCACCGCCAGTGGTACGTGCCGGCCAACGCGGTCGTCGTGGTGGCCGGCGACGTGGACCCCGACAAGGTCCGCGTGCTGGCTGAAAAGTACTACGGCCGCATTCCCGTGCGCGCCGTGCCGGCCCGCAAGCCGCGCGCGGAGCCCGTGCAGCAGGGCATCCGCCGCATCGCCTACAAGGCGCCGGCCGAGCAGGCCTATGTGGCCCTGGCGTTCCGCGCGCCGAGCATCACGCGCCTGGAGAACATGGCCGATAGCGACCGCGATGCGCTGTCGCTGCTGGTGCTGTCGGCCGTGCTCAGCGGCTACGACGGCGCGCGCCTGGAGCGCGCCTTGAGCCAGGGCCCCGACCGTGTGGCCGACAGTTCGGACAGCTCCGCCTCCGTCGTGGGCCGCGGCCCCAGCGTGTTCCTGCTGACCGGCGTGCCGGCCCCCGGCAAGACCCCGCAGCAGGTCGAGGACGCCCTGCGCGCCGAGGTCGCCCGCATCGCCCGCGAAGGCGTGAGCGAGGCCGAACTGGCCCGCGTGAAGACGCAGTGGGCGGCCTCCACCATCTACCAGCGCGATTCGCTGCAAAGCCAGGCCAGCGACCTGGGCAGCAACTGGGTGCAGGGCCTGCCGCCCGACGCCGACGCGCGCCTGATCGCCCTGCTGCGCGCGGTGACGCCCGCCCAGGTGCAATCGGTGGCGGCCCGCTACTTCGGCGACGACCAGCTCACCGTGGGCACGCTGCTGCCGCAACCCATGGCCCCTGGTGCCAAGCGCGCCGCCCCCGCAGCCGGCGCCGACGGGCGGATGCATTGATGAGAACGCGCAGGACACCCCCCATGAAAACCTTCCAACGCATGGCCGCACGCGCGTGTCTCGCCTTTGCCGGGGCCTTGTGCCTGGCCCACCCCGCCTGGGCGCTGCTACCCATCCAGCACTGGACGGAGCCGAGCGGCGCCCGCGTCTGGCTGGTGGAGAGCCCGGCCATTCCGATGGTCGACGTGCAGGTGGACTTCGATGCCGGCGCGCGCCGTGACCCGGCCGCGCAGGCCGGTCTGGCGAGTGCCGTGGCGGCCATGTCTTCCAAGGGCGTGCGCGCCCAGGGCGATGAACCCGCCATGGACGAAAACGCGCTCGGCGAAGCCTGGGCCGATCTGGGCGCGAGCTTCGAGGCTGCGGCCGACCGCGACGGCCTGAGCTTTTCGCTGCGCTCGCTCACCGAGCCCGACCTGCTGGACCGCGCGGCGCGGCTCGCAGCCCGGCAACTGGCCCAGCCGAGCTTTCCGCAGGACATCTGGCAGCGCGAGCGTTCACGTTGGGCCGCTGCTTTGAAAGAGTCCGAAACCCGCCCCGGCACGGCCGCGGCCAAGGCCTTCGGCAGCGCGGTGTACGGCAGCCACCCCTACGGCCAGCGCACGACGCCCGACACCCTGGGCCGCATCGAGATCGCGGACATGCAGGCCTACCACGGGCGCTACGTCGAGACCTGCCGGGCCCGCGTGAGCATCGTCGGGGCCGTCACGCGCCCACAGGCGCAGGCGCTGGTGGCCACGCTGCTGTCGCAGATGCCTGCGCGCGATCCCGCCACCTGCCAGCCGCTGCCGCCCGTGCCCGACGTGCAGGCGCTGGCCGCGCCGGTGCAGCAGGACATTCCCTTCGCCTCGGCGCAGGCCCATGTGCTGATCGGCCAGCCGGGCTTCGCGCGGCGCGACCCTGACTTTTTGGCCCTGCTTGTGGGCAACCACATCCTGGGCGGCGGCGGATTCACCTCGCTGCTCACCAGCGAGGTGCGCGAAAAGCGCGGCCTGAGCTACAGCGTGTACAGCCAGTTCTCGCCGGGCCTGAACACTGGCGTCTTCCTGGTCGGGCTGCAGACCCGTCCCGACCAGGCCGCCGAGGCCGTGAAGGTGTCGCGCGACGTGCTCGCGCGCTTCGTGGCGCAGGGCCCGACCGAGGCCCAGCTCAAGGCCGCGAAGGACAACCTGATCGGCGGCTTCGCGCTGCGCATCGACAGCAACCGCAAGCTGCTGGCCAACGTCGTCAACATCGCGTGGAACGACTTGCCGCTGGATTACCTGGAGCACTGGACCGACCGCGTGCAGGCCCTGACGGCCGCCGATGTGCGCGCCGCCATGGCGCGCAAGCTGCAGCCCGACCGCATGGTCACCGTGGTGGTCGGGGG
>NZ_BAAJYT010000369.1:0-2762 GCF_057541515.1 Acidovorax sp. KNOB132 | reverse complement strand
CCCGCCCGCGCCGGCAGCGCACCGCGCCTGCCGCCCATCGGCCGCCTCATCGAGCCCGTCGAGATCGCCGCGCTCGTGGGCTACCTGCTGTCGCCGCCGGCGGCGGCCATCACGGGGCAGGACATCGCCATCTGCGGGGGCTCCTCGCTCGCCCGCTGATCCTTCTTTTCTCAACCACCCAAGCACCATGAAAATCGTCGATATCGTCGAATCCACCCGCCCCATCCAATCCGACATCCGCAACGCCTACATCGATTTTTCGAAGATGACCCTGAGCCTGGTGGCCGTCGTGACCGACGTGGTCCGCGACGGCAGGCCGGTGATCGGCTACGGCTTCAATTCCAACGGCCGCTACGGCCAGGGCGCGCTGATGCGCGACCGCTTCATCCCCCGCGTGCTCGAAGCCGACCCCGCCACGCTGGTGGACGGCACTGGCGAGAACCTCGACCCGCACAAGGTCTGGGCCCGCATGATGATCAACGAAAAGCCCGGTGGCCACGGCGAGCGCTCGGTGGCCGTCGGCACCATCGACATGGCCGTGTGGGACGCGGTGGCCAAGATTGCCGGCCAGCCGCTCTACCAGCTGCTGGCCGAACGCTACGGCAACGGCACGCCCGACCCGCGCGTCTTCGTGTATGCCGCCGGCGGCTACTACTACCCCGGCAAGGGGCTGGACGGCCTCCGCAAGGAAATGGAGAGCTACCTGGCGCGCGGCTATTCGGTGGTCAAGATGAAGATCGGCGGGGCCTCGCTGGCCGACGACTGCGAGCGCATCGAGTCGGTGCTCAAGATCCTCGGCCCGGGCCAGCAGCTGGCGGTGGATGCCAACGGCCGGTTCGACCTGCCGACCGCCATCGACTACGGCCGCGCCCTGTCGCAGTACCCGCTGTTCTGGTACGAAGAGGCCGGCGACCCGCTCGACTACGAACTGCAGGCCAGGCTGGGCGAGGTGTACCAAGGCCCCATGGCCACGGGCGAGAACCTGTTTTCGATGCAGGACGCGCGCAACCTCATCCGCCACGGCGGCATGCACAAGGACCGCGACTGGCTGCAGTTCGACTGCGCTTTGAGCTACGGGCTGGTGGAATACCTGCGCACGCTGGACATGCTCAAGGACCATGGCTGGTCCCCCAGCCGCTGCATCCCCCACGGTGGCCACCAGATGTCGCTGGCCATCGCCGCGGGCCTGGGCCTGGGCGGCAACGAGAGCTACCCCGACCTGTTCCAGCCCTATGGCGGCTTTCCGGACGGCGTGAAGGTCGAAAACGGTTACGTCACGTTGCCACCGTTGCCGGGCATCGGGTTCGAGGGCAAGTCCGACCTGATCGCGGAGATGCGGGCCCTGGCTTCCTGAGAATATGGCGGGGTGTTTTGCTATAAAAATATGAGCAATATGCCCTAGTAGGATATGCGCTGCAGGCCTGTTTGATCACAATCGGTACCCCGGTGGCATCGCCCCGCTGCCCGGCTTCGCCATGCGATGCCGGGCTTTTGCCTTTGGGGGTAGCGCGGGGCGTGCGCGTGCCTTTATGCTGGCCAAGGCGCTGTGACGGGGCGGTATTTGCTTGTATGGTCATTGTTCTCGTGTCCTCTCGCGCCCACCCACTCCCATGGACATCAAGACCCTTCGCCTTTTCGTGGAAATCGCCAAACACGGCAGCTTCGCCGAAGCGGCCAAGGTGGTGTGCGCCACGCAGTCGGCGGTCAGCAAGGCGATGAAGGGCCTCGAATCCGAAATGGGCGTGCAATTGCTCGCGCGTTCGGGCCGGGGCAAGGGCCTCACTGCCGCCGGCAACCTGCTGCTTCGCCGCGCGGTGAACATCCTGCATGAGATGCGCGGGCTGGAGGGCGAGCTGGCGGAAATGCAGCAGGTCCAGCGCGGAAGCCTGCGCATCGGCTTTCCCCGCATGGGCACCAGCGCGTACTACGCGGGGCTGTTCACCGAGTTCCGGCAGCGCTTTCCCGCCATCGACGTGGCCATGGTGGTCGAGCCGCTCGACCGGCTGGAAGCACAGCTGCGGGCGGGCGAGGTGGATCTGGCGGCCCTGGTGGCGCCCGCCGCGCACGACTTCGACTGGCAGCATGTGCGCACCGAGCCCGTGGTGGCCCTGGTGCCGCAGGCCTTCGTGCCCGCCGGCACCACGCGCATTTCGCTCGCGGACCTGGCGCAATGGCCGCTCATCCTGTTCGAGGAGGGCACCACCGTGAACCAGGCCCTGCTGCAGGCCTGTGCGCGGCAGGGCGTGCGACCCCGCGTGTCGGTGATGGGCACGGGGCAGGTCGATTTCATGGTGCAGCTGGTGGCGCAGCAGCTGGGCGTGATGCTGCTGCCGCGCGCCATCACGCGCTGGAGCAAGCACCCCGGCGTGCGCTATCTCGATGTGGACGATCTGCCCTCCATCTGGCACTTCACGCTGGCCTGGCGCCGCGGCGTGCCGCACACGCCCGCGGCGCGCGCCTGGCTGGACCTGGCCCGGGATTACTTCCAGGTGCGCGAGCTCGGCTGCTGATCTCCGGTTGCGGGCTGGTTCAGTAGGCGCCCGACGAGCCGATCAGCCGCTGCGCGGGCGCCGGCAGTGCGCCAGTGCGGCTGCTGCTGCGGACGGGGGTTGCCGGGGTTTCGGCCGTGCCGGCATCGGTGTCGCCCGGCAGGCGGAACTGGGCCACCATGCGCGAAAGCGATTCGGCCTGGAACTTCAGGCTGTCGGCCGCAGCGGCGCTCTCCTCCACCAGCGCGGCGTTCTGCTGCGTGACCTGGTCCA
>NZ_BAAJYT010000368.1:0-2778 GCF_057541515.1 Acidovorax sp. KNOB132 | reverse complement strand
GCCTGCAGCAGGGCCTGGGCGACCGCGGCAACCTCGGCAACCGGAGGGGAGGAATCGGCGGAATTCACGGCGGGGTCGACAGACATGGAAGGGCTTTCTCGTTCAGGGCTCGGGCGATGATTGTGCGGCCCGCGCGACACTATGGACTTTCCCACCCCACCAGGACCCGCCATGGCCGCCAAAGCCCCCGCACCCGCTCCCCTGACCCCCGACGAGATCGCCCGGCGCCTGGCGCCATGGCAGCCCGCGCCGGCCCACGCGGAGCCGGCCGGCAAGGCCGCCAAGGCCGAGGCCAAGGCAGCGGCGAAAGACGGCCCCCCGCCCGCCCTGGACCTGGCCCGCTTCGACCCCGCGGCCAAGCCCTTCTCCCAGGGCGACAAGGCCAGCGACAAGGCGCGCGTCGAGGCCCTGGCCCTCGAACTGGACACCCTGCAGGACCTGCTATACGCCGACAAGCGCTACAAGCTCCTGGTGATCCTGCAGGGCACCGACACCTCCGGCAAGGACGGCACGGTGCGCGGGGTGTTCGGCCGCATGAGCGCGCTGGGCGTGCACGCCGTGGGCTGGAAGGCGCCCACCGACACCGAGCGCGCCCACGACTACCTCTGGCGCATCCACCAGCAGGTGCCCGGCGCGGGCGAGCTGACCGTGTTCAACCGCAGCCACTACGAAGACGTGCTGGTGCCCGTGGTGAACGGCTGGATCACACCCGAGCAGCACCGCCAGCGGCTGGCGCACATCAACGACTTCGAACGCCTGCTGACCGAAACCGGCACCGTGGTGGTGAAGTTCATGCTGCACATCAGCCGGGACGAGCAGCGCAAGCGGCTGCAGGAGCGCCTGGACGACCCGGCCAAGCACTGGAAATTCGACCTGGGCGACATCGCCGCGCGCAAGCAGTGGGACGACTACCAGCGCGCCTACGCCACCCTGCTGGCCGCCACGCACACGCCGTGGGCCCCCTGGACCATCGTGCCCGCCGACTCCAAGACCCACCGCAACCTGATGATCGCCACCGTGCTGCGCGAGGTGCTGGCCCGGCTCGGCCTGCGCTACCCCGAAGGCGATCCCGCGCTGGCGGGCATCCAGGTGGAATGAGCCGCGCGACCGCCCGTCGGCCGGCCCTTGAAAAACGGCGTTGCGACCCGTTGCCCAGGTTATGCATTCGGCGCATAAACCTGTAACACTCCGGCCTTGGACAGTTGCCGGGGGCAGGCATAAGCTCCGTCGTCTGAACTGATCCCTCCTTCAAGGAAACCCCCTCATGTCGAACACCAACGGCACCCGCACCCAGCACGAACTGCCCTCCTACCTCCAGGCCGACGACCTCGGCCCGTGGGGCAACTACCTGCAGCAGGTGGACCGCGTCACGCCCTACCTGGGCAACCTGGCGCGCTGGGTGGAAACGCTCAAGCGCCCCAAGCGCATCCTGATCGTGGACGTGCCGATCGAGCTGGACAACGGCACCATCGCCCACTTCGAGGGCTACCGCGTGCAGCACAACCTGAGCCGCGGTCCCGGCAAGGGCGGCGTGCGCTTCCACCAGGACGTCACGCTGTCCGAAGTGATGGCCCTGTCGGCCTGGATGTCGGTCAAGAACGCGGCCGTGAACGTGCCCTACGGCGGAGCCAAGGGCGGCATCCGCGTCGATCCCAAGAAGCTGTCGCGCGGCGAGCTGGAGCGCCTGACGCGCCGCTACACCAGCGAGATCGGCCTGCTCATCGGCCCTTCCAAGGACATCCCCGCCCCTGACGTGAACACCAACGGCCAGGTCATGGCCTGGATGATGGACACGTACTCCATGAACACCGGCGCCACCGCCACGGGCGTGGTCACCGGCAAGCCGGTGGACCTGGGCGGCTCGCTCGGCCGCGTCGAGGCCACCGGCCGCGGCGTGTTCACCGTGGGCGTGGAAGCCGCCAAGCTGACGGGCCTGCCGCTGGAAGGCGCACGCATCGCGGTGCAGGGCTTCGGCAACGTGGGCGGCATCGCCGGCAAGCTGTTCGCCGAAGCGGGCGCCAAGGTGGTGGCCGTGCAGGACCACACCGGCACCATCTTCCACCAGGGCGGCCTGGACGTGCCCGCCCTGCTGGAGCACGTCAAGAAGACGGGCGGCGTGGGCGGCTTCGGCGGCGCCGATGCGATCGCCAAGGAAGACTTCTGGGGCGTGGACTGCGAGATCCTCATCCCCGCCGCGCTGGAAGGCCAGATCACCAAGCACAACGCCGGCCAGATCAAGGCCAAGCTCGTGATCGAGGGCGCCAACGGCCCCACGACCACCGAGGCCGACGACATCCTGCACGACAAGGGCGTGCTGGTGCTGCCCGACGTGATCGCCAACGCCGGCGGCGTGACGGTGAGCTACTTCGAATGGGTGCAGGATTTCTCCAGCTTCTTCTGGAGCGAGGACGAGATCAACGCCCGCCTCGTGCGCATCATGCAGGAGGCCTTCGCCGGCATCTGGCACGTGGCGCAGGAACACAAGGTGAGCCTGCGCACGGCCACCTTCATCGTGGCGTGCCAGCGCATCCTGCACGCCCGCGAAATGCGCGGTCTGTACCCCTGACCCGCCCTTGCCCGAGGAGGGTCCGCCCGGCCTACCCGGCCGGCGCCCTTCCCTGGAATGGACCGCCAGCGCCCCACCGGGCCTGGCGTTTTTTTTTATGCCCGTACGCCGGTCAGGGCGGCGGGCCGGAGCCCTGCAGCGCATCGCCCGCCGGCCGCGCGGCGCCGGCCTCGAACACCCGCAGCGCCACGCAAAAGGGCTGCACGCAAAGA
>NZ_BAAJYT010000367.1:0-2780 GCF_057541515.1 Acidovorax sp. KNOB132 | reverse complement strand
GGCGCGCTGCTCGGGCAGGAGCGGTGCGAGCGGCGCGGTGCGGGTCGGCGCCTGCGGCACCACCGGGGCGGCGGGCAGGGCCGGCAGCACGGGGGCGTCCGAGACGCTGCGCATCACGGTGCTGGGCGCGGGCTGCGTGGTCTGCTGCAGCGCGCGGATGGCTTCGTAGCGGTCGGTCATCACCGCGTCGCTGGTGGCCGCGTCGCGGATCACGAGCGGGCGCAGGAACACCATCAGGTTGGTCTTCCTGCGCGAGCGGTTCTCGTTGCGGAACAGGCCGCCCACCAGGGGCAGGTCGCCCATCAACGGCACCTTGTCCTGGCCGAGCGCGTATCGGTCTTCCAGCAGGCCGCCCAGCACGATCACGCTGCCGTCGTTCACCAGCACGGTGGATTCGATCGACCGCTTGCTGGTGGTGGGGCCGTTGGCGGAGGTGAGCGTGGCCGAGTCCACCTGCGAGACTTCCTGGTACAGCGTGAGCTTGACCTGACCGTTCTCGTTGATCTGCGGGCGCACGCGCAGCATCAGGCCCACGTCCTTGCGCTCGACGGTGGTGAACGGGTTGACGGTGCTGCTGCCGGTGCTGTTGGCGTAGGAGCCGGTCACGAACGGCACGTTGTTGCCATGATGATCTGGGCCTCTTCGTTGTCCAGCGTCATCAGGTTCGGGGTGGAGAGCACGTTGGCATCGCCCGTGTTCTCCAGGAAGTTGGCCAGCGCGCCCAGGTAGTAGTTGCCGTTGATGCGCGGCGCGACGGCCACGTTCAGGCCGTTGCCCAGGCTGCTGCCGCTGGAGGTGAGCGCCGAGGCGATGCTGGTCGAGTTGCCGCTGGCCGCCGCCAGGGCGAGGTTGATGATGTTGGAGCCGCCGCCCTGCGTGGAGTTGGTGCCGATCACGCCCACCGTGCCGCTGCCCGTGTTGCCCACCACGCTCTGCCACTGGATGCCGAACTCGGCCACCTTGTTGGCGGCGACTTCGACGATCAGGCTTTCCACCAGCACCTGGGCACGCCGGCCGTCCAGCTGGTCGATCACCGCGCGCAGCTGCCGGTACTGCGGCTCGGGCGCCGAGATGATGAGCGAGTTGGTCGTCGGGTCGGCCTGGATCTGCCCGCCGGTGGAAGGCTGGTTGCTGTTGGACGAGTTGCCCACGCTGCTGGCGTTGCTGCCCAGCCCGCCGCTGCTGCTGCTGCTCCCGCCGAACGTGGAGTTGTTGTTCATGGAGCTGCTGCCCCCGGTCTGCGACATGCCGCCCGTCAGCCCGGTCGAGCCCAGGCCCGAGCCGGTGGGCGCGCTGGAGGTGGTGCCCGAGCCCGAAGACCCGCTGCCCGTGGCCGCCGACAGCGCCGCGCGCAGCGTGGCCGCAAGCTTGGTGGCGTCGGCGTTCTTGAGGTACACCACATGGATGTTGCCGCCCGCGGCGCTGCTGCCGGGCGTGGCGGGCTGGTCGAGCTTTTGCACCAGCGACCGCACGAGCGCCAGGCGCGCCGGGTTGGCCGCGCGCAGGATGAGCGAGTTGCTGCGCGGCTCGGCCAGCAGCGTGGTGCGGAACGACGTGTCCGACTGCCCCTGGGCCACGGCCGGAACGGCCCCGGCGGCCGTGCCGCTGCCCTCCAGCAGGCGCGACACCAGCGGCGCCAGTTCGGTGGCCAGCGCGTTCTGCAGCGGGATCACTTCCACGTCGCTGGCGTTGGAGACATCCATGGCCGCCACGATGCGCGCCAGGCGCTGCAGGTTGTCGGCGTAGTCGGTGATCACCAGCGAGTTGTTGCCGGGGTTCACGTTGATCGTGTTGTTGGGGCTGATGAGCGGGCGCAGCACCGGCACCAGGTTGGCCGCGTTCTCGAAGTTGAGCTTGAAGATCTGCGTGACGATCTGCCCGCCGCCGCGCGTGCCGCCGAGGCCGCTTTCCGACACGTTCACGCTGCCGGCCTGCAGCTTGGCATCCGCCTCGGGCACGACCTTGTACAGGCCCGCGGCCTCCACCACCGTGAAGCCCTGCAGCCGCAGCGCGGCCAGGAATTGCTGGAAGGCGGCCGCGGGCGTCACCGCGCGTTCGGTCACCAGGGTGAGCTGGCCCTTCACGCGCGGGTCCACCACCACGTTGCGGCCGGTGATGGTGGCCATGGTGCGTGCCACGGCCTCGATCTCGGCGTTGGCGAAGTTCAGCGTGACCGGCTCGCCGGCGCGCACGCTGCTGGTGCCGGTACCCACGGCCGTCTGGGCCTGGAGCGTGCCGCCCGCGCAGGCCAGCAGGGCCCCTGCGGCCAAAGCGTGGAGTGCGAACCGCAGGCGTTGCGAAGTCAAGGAAGTCATAGGGTCAACCCACGGTGATGATGGAGCGCGCGCCGGTGCGCCGCCCGATGATATTGAGGAGATTGGCCAGCGCGCCCTCGCGCTCGGGCGCCGCGGTGGCCTCGCCGGTGAAGCGCAGGCGCTGGCCCACCCACTGGCCGTTGCCGGACAAGCGCAGCGCGCCGTCGAGCGTGGACAGCGCCAGGGTGGGCGCCTGCCCGCCCTGCAGCACCAGCCGGTAGCTGCCCATGGGGCGCAGCGTGGACAGGCGCGAGGACATGTCCAGCGCATCGACCTGCGCCTGCCCGTCCACCACGAGGCGGCCGGCGGACCAGTCGAACGAAAGGCTCTGCGTGCCCAGGGCCAGCTGGCCCTGCGGCTGCAGCGTGTTCCAGGGCGTGCCCAGGCCGGCCAGCACGGCGGCCGGCCACTGGCTGCGGCCGTCGGCCACGGTCACGCGGCACCGCCCCAGTGCGGGCGCAGCCG
>NZ_BAAJYT010000366.1:0-2791 GCF_057541515.1 Acidovorax sp. KNOB132 | reverse complement strand
CCCCGGCACCCGCCGGCGTGCCCGGCGACAGCGGCGCCGCGGTGCCGCCCATGCTCACGCCCTTCACGCTGCGCGGCCTCACGCTCGACAACCGCATCGTCGTCTCGCCCATGGCCACCTACAGCGCGGTCGAGGGCGTGCCGCAGGACTTCCACCTGGTGCACCTGGGCGCCCGCGCCCTCGGCGGCGCGGCGCTGGTGATGGTGGAGATGACCAGCCCCACGCCCGACGGCCGCATCACCCCCGCCTGCACCGGGCTGTGGAACGATGCGCAGCAGGCCGCCTTCACGCGCATCGTGGATTTCGTGCACGGCAGCAGCCGCGCCAAGATCGGCCTGCAGCTGGGCCACAGCGGCCCCAAGGGCTCCACGCGCGTGGGCTGGGAGGGCACGGACGAGCCCCTGCCCGAGGGCGATCCGCACGGCAACTGGCCGCTGCGCGCCGCCAGCGCCCTGCCCTACGGCCCGCAGAACCAGACGCCCGCCGCGCTGACGCGCGCCGACATGGACGCGCTCACCGCCGCCTTCGTGGCCAGCGCCCGGCGCGCCGCGGCCTGCGGCTTCGACTGGCTGGAGCTGCACTGCGCGCACGGCTACCTGCTGGCCAGCTTCATCAGCCCGCTCACCAACCAGCGCACCGACGAATACGGCGGCCGCCTGGAAAACCGCTGCCACTACCCGCTCGAGGTGTTCGCGGCGGTGCGCGCCGTGTGGCCCGCCGAGCGCCCCATGAGCGTGCGCATCTCGGCCCACGACTGGGCACCCGGCGGCACCACGCCGGACGACGCCGTGGCGATGGCGCGGTGGTTCAAGGCCGCGGGCTGCGACCTGATCGACGTCTCCTCCGGCCAGACCACGCGCGCCGCCCGGCCGGTGTACGGGCGCATGTACCAGACGCCGTTCGCCGACCGCATCCGCAACGAGGTGGAGATCGCCACCATGGCCGTGGGCGCCATCAGCGAGGCCGACCATGCCAACAGCATCATCGCCGCCGGCCGCGCCGACCTGTGCGCCCTCGCCCGCCCGCACCTGGCCGACCCGGCCTGGACGCTGCACGCCGCCGCGCAACTGGGCGAGACGGCCAGCCGCCACGTGCACTGGCCGCGCCCCTACGGCCCGGGCCGCGACCAGCTGCTGCGCGAGGCCTCCAAGCAAAAACAGGCCCCAGCGCAATCGTTACTAGGGCATATCGATATCAAAACAATAGCAAACGATGCTCTGGACTGAAACCATGGACCTCGAAGCCCGCCTTCATGGCGCCGCCCCCAGCGAGCACCCCGAGGCCCTGCGCCTGTGGCTGCGCCTGCTCACCTGCACGCAACTGGTGGAAAAGCAGGTGCGCACCCGGCTGCGCGACCAGTTCGGCACCACGCTGCCGCGCTTTGACCTGATGGCGCAACTCGAACGCGCGCCCGAGGGCCTGAAGATGAAGGACCTCTCGCGCCGCATGATGGTCACCAGCGGCAACGTCACCGGCATCACCGACCAGCTCGTCGCCGAAGGGCTGGTGGAACGCGTGGACGTGGCGGGCGACCGCCGCGTGTTCCTCGTGCGGCTCACGCCGCGCGGGCGCGAACAGTTCGACGCGATGGCCCACGCGCACGCGCAGTGGATCGTCGAGGCCTTCGGCCCGCTCGGCGAGCGCGACATCGCCAGCCTGCACCGGCTGCTCGGCAAGGTGAAGGCCCACGCCCAGGCAGCCACCCCCACCCTCCAGGAAACCAACGCATGAAGCACTACATCTCCGCGGGCAACCCCATGCGCCCGCAGTTCGAGCCCCGGGCCCCCTACGCGGCACGGCACTTCGCCTGGCAGTTCGACCGCGGCGTGGGCACCATCACGCTGGACCGGCCCGAGCGCAAGAACCCGCTGACCTTCCAGAGCTATGCCGAGCTGCGCGACTTCTTCGGCGCGCTGCGCACGGCGACCGACGTGAAGGCCGTGGTGGTGACCGGCGCGGGCGGCAACTTCTGCTCGGGCGGCGACGTGCACGAAATCATCGGCCCGCTCACCGGCATGACCATGCCCGAACTGCTGGAGTTCACGCGCATGACGGGCGACCTGGTGAAGGCCATCCGCGCCTGCCCGCAGCCGGTGCTGGGCGCCATCGACGGCATCTGCGCCGGCGCCGGCGCCATGGTGGCGCTGGCCTGCGACCTGCGCTACGGCACGCCCGCCGCTCGCACCGCGTTCCTGTTCACCCGCGTGGGCCTGGCCGGCGCCGACATGGGCGCCTGCGCGCTGCTGCCGCGCATGATCGGGCAGGGCCGCGCCTCCGAGCTGCTGTTCACCGGCCGCGCGATGACGGCGCAGGAAGGGCTGGCCTGGGGCTTCTTCAACGGCCTGCACGAATCGGCCGACCTGCTCGCCCACGTGCAGGCCGCGGCCCGCTCGCTGGCCGAGGGCCCCACCTTCGCGCACGGCATGACCAAGACCATGCTGGGCCAGGAGTGGAGCATGACCATCGACCAGGCCATCGAGGCCGAGGCCCAGGCGCAGGCCATCTGCATGCAGACGCAGGACTTCCGCCGCGCCTACGAGGCGTTCGCGGCCAAGCAGAAACCCGTGTTCGCGGGGGATTGAGGCCATGCACGCCGTCACGCCCCCCGCGCCCGCCGCCCCGTCCACGGCGCACCTCGCCCTGCCGTTCTTCGGCGAAGCCCACCGGGCATTGGTGGATGGCCTCGTGCCCTGGGCCGCCGCGCAGGCGGTGGACGAATCCGACGACCGCGCCGCCTGCCGCGAGTGGGTGCGCCGCCTGGGCGACGGCGGCTGGCTGCGCTACTGCGTGC